>JAJXTK010000618.1 GCA_021783935.1 Myxococcales bacterium
GCTCGGGCTCCGTGAGGTCTACACCGACGCGACGAACATCACGCTGCGGATCTTCGTCAGCTTGCGACGGCGACCACGGCGGCTGGTCGTCCACCAAGCGAACGTCGTGTGAACACCGATCGCCTTCGCGCGCACCCCTTCCGATCACGCTCCGCCGGGGGGCTCCGCCGAGGGGGACTGATGAACGCTCTCGGCGTCGGACGCGTCAGCGGTGAGTACCTTGTGAACGAGCCCGACGCTCACCCCCAGCTCGGCGGCGATCATCCTGAAGCTCCTGCCCGACGCCCGAAGCTCCCGGGCGCGCTCGACATCGAATGCCACCGGCTTGCGCCCGAGCCGAACCCCGCGACGGCGGGCAGCGGCCAGGCCGGCGATCGTCCTCTCCCTGATCACCTCGGCCTCGAACTGCGCCATGGCGGCGATCACGGCGAACATCATCCGGCCGGTCGGCGTGCTCGTGTCGATCTGGTCGTTGAGGCTCACGAAGTCGATCCCCTTCGACCTGAAGTCGTCGAGGGTCACCACGAGGTGCCGGACGGAGCGGGCGAACCTGTCGAACCGCCAGACTGCGACGGTGCCGAACTTCCCCAGGTGCGCGTCGGCCATCAGCCGATCGAGCGCGGGCCTGCGGTCCTTGGTGCCCGAGTAGCCCTCGTCGACGTACTCGCCGACGACCTTCCAGCCCCTGACCTCGGCGAGCTTCCGCAGGCCGTCGAGCTGGAGGTCGGCCTTTTGGTCTGAAGTCGAGACCCTCGCGTAGATCGCGCACTTCTTGGCGTTCATGAAGGGGTACTACGAGCCCCGTGAACGAACTCAGCGGGGCGGGACGTCCTCGAACGCATGGTGGCCATCGAGCCAGATCCGCAAGGCGCGGTTCACGAAATCGGGCTCGACTTCGGGCGCGCCCACCCCGGGTACGCCCGCGTGAAGACCGGCGCGAACGCGATGTCGCCGGCGGTTGGGTACGTAAGGAACGTCTGGCGCGAAGCTGAGCGCGCGGGTTCGCGCGTCTTCGACGAGCCGTGGTCGTCCACTACTACACGATGGCCAGGGACGCGCAGGCCGCGACGAAGCTCAAGAAGCTCGCGGCGATCTGTCATCGCATGGGGCTAGTCGTCAGGCTCGTCGGGGAGGACACCGCGATGAACTATGACAAGAGCGGGTTCGCGAGCATGGTCATTTGCCAGCCCGATGATGAGATCGCAAACGGCCTGTGTAACCTCGTCGGGATACCGTCGGCGCGGCCGAAACGAAGGGTCGAAGCGGCCCGTGAATGTCCATGGGGCATTTGCCAACGGCATCATCCAAACCCGATACCTGGGTTGCTCGCAGGTAGTACACACGAGCACCAAGCAGTAACCGCACTGGGAGCCGTCCCGCAGGCGCTCGCGAAGAGACGGCTCCTCGGTCACGCGGAGAAGCCGTCCTCGGCATCGTGCGAGGCACTCGTGCTCTGGCACGCGCAACATCGGCGGATCGGCGCGGATCCGATCCCAGAATTCTGCCGACGTGAGCGCGCGACGAACCCGATGGTACTCGTCAGGCATGTCCCGAACGGTACGCCTGCTCAGGGCAAGACCTCAAGCCTTGGGGCTCGGGGTGCAAAGAGCGTGGGCCTAGAGTTGGTAGCAGGGTCCGAAGTTTCCGGCGAACGAACCCTTGGCGCGAGACCCATCAAGGAGAGATCGGCTTCGGCATCGACGACCACTACTACGCGATCCGCGACTAAAAGGCGCCGAAGGCATGAAGGGCAAGCCCAAGCTGAACCTCGACAAGATCGCGAAGGCTCTTGGCGCGGACCCCGTTGCACGGTCTCCGCCAAGGGCGGCCACTTCGGCGCGATGCAGCTCGTGGCCAAGATCCAGGCGCGCTTCCAGGTTCCGAAGGGTGGAGGTCGCGCCACGGACCCGAACTGGACCGAGCGGCGGTTGGTGCCCCTGGCGCCCGAGACGCTCACCCGTCTGGCCGGTCTTGCGAAGACGCTCCGCGACCAGAAGGGGATCGTCATCACGCCCCTACAACTCGCTGCGCTCCTGCTGGAGCAGGCTGCCGGGCAGGTCGACGGCGGCTCGGCCGAGAAGCTTGTCCGCGAGCATGTCGGCCATCGGAAGAGCGCCTGATCCGAAACCGGCATCGCCGGGCGCCTCTGATGGGCCGTGATTTTGGGTATCGCGTCGGGCCGATCCTGCGGTCCGAATCCGCTCGTTAGTGATGCCGCTCGGACGCGACGCAGCGCGCGTGGGACGGTCGGCGGGACGTCCCCCAAAGATGCCGCCGCGAGGGGGCCACCGCGCTGGAGGATCCGGTGGGGCAGAGGGGGCCGACCGGATCGGTCTTTTCGGGACCGGCTTCAAGGGCTCGACGGAGCGAAGAACCCAGCGTCCCTCTCCCAGCAGCTCCTGCACGGGTTCGGGCCCGGCGCCCAGATGAGCTGCACGGTCGCTTCCGGCGTCGAGCTGTCGAGGCGAAAGGCCTCGCCGTCGACAAGGAGCGCTTGGTCTCCCTGCGCGAGGTTCACGGACCCCGCCTTGGTCGTCACGCTGCAACCGCCCACCAGGCAGATGATGAGTAGCTCGCCGTGGTACGCGTCGAAGAACGCCCCCGCACGAGTCGATGAGGGGGCGAAGAGCCCTACGGGGAGCACCTGGATCCGCAGGTGGGGCTCCGACGCGAAGTGGCGACCGCCGGAATGTGAGAGCAGACGCTCGCGGGACAGCAGCTCCATGCGGCTACTCTACTGCCGCTGCGCGGTGTCGTTCACGGCTAGGGTCTCCCCTTCGGCTTCCCGATGCCCTTCATCTCGATGGGCTTCTTGGTGAACGGGTTGACGCCCGTGATGGTCGGCCCAGGCTCGAACATCTCCTCCCAGAGGTCTACGCCCGCGAGCCACGCCTGGAGCCAGCTTCGTAGATCGCGGCCGGTCGTCATCAGCGGTTGCTCGCCCGCGATCGTCACGATCGGGCCGTCGTTGCAGGAGCAGTCGAGGGCCGACCACACCGCGCACCCCCAGTCGCACAGCGGCAAAAGCGTCCGGGGTGTGCGGGGATCGGTGATCAGCTTGTTCCGCATCTCGACGAGGCTCTCGTCTTGCCCGGGTACATCGCGACCTCGGCGAACGGGGAACAAGGAGTATCCGGGGCCGAAGCCACCGTCGGTGACCTCGGCGTAGATGCGTCGGAGGAGACCCGGAAGTCGGAAGCCAAGCTGTGCCTCGGCTGCCTCGATGTCCTGCTCCGACGCGGGCGGGTACGCGTGGGGGACGTCGTGCGTGCCGACCGGCCGACGA
The DNA here is from genome assembly GCA_021783935.1 of Myxococcales bacterium. GTDB lineage: Bacteria > Myxococcota_A > Polyangia > Polyangiales > JADJMO01 > CAIXWQ01. Next base: position 3,287 of record JAJXTK010000618.1, read on the forward strand.
GGGTCCACGGCGACGCGTGCGCGGAGGGCATCCAGGAGCTGGTCGTCGTCGGGCGCGAGATCCATACGGCGTCGGCCGGATGCTACGGGATCGGCAGCCCGAGCGCCCGCTGCCTGAGCGCGATCCGGCGCCACCAGCGTTCTTGAGCGGCGCGGATCTCGCCGATCCAAATGAGCAGGATCGAGAGGCGCGTGTGCTCGTCGATCTCTGCCCAGCAGAGCGGCAGCTCGACCTCGTGGGCGATCGTCACGTCCCCTCGAAGACCCAGGAGGCGAAGAGACCAACGCGGGCCGATCGGCTCGACTGACACGATCACGTGGAGGCCCGCGTCGAGCATGTCGCGCGCGACGACGACGAGGCGGCCGTGGGTCGCGCGCGCGAGGGCCGAGAGCTGGTCGCGGGGGAGGTCGTCGAGCAGGGGCATCCCGAGGGGTACGGGCGGCAGGTGCAGCAATCAGCGGGGGCACGACCCCGACGCGTGCCCTGAGCCCGTGCTCATGGCAGCGTCGAAAATTGTCGAAATCTTAATCTGAACGTGCCCCCCAAATCGAGG
>JAJXTK010000619.1 GCA_021783935.1 Myxococcales bacterium
ACGCGGGGCGCGACTTCACCTCGGTGCCGCTGCCTTCGGTGCCGCTCGAGGACGAGCGGGCCGCGCCGCTCGCCGGCGCGCGCGTGACGCCGGGGTCGCTCACCGTCGACGACCAGGGGGTCGTGTCCACGAGCACCTGAACTTCCTGCTCACCAATGCGCTGCCCCGCCGGCGGCTCACCCGCGCCTTTTAAGGGCAAGCTCCTGCCGTTCCACGCCGACGCGCTCGAGCTCGTCGGGCGCCGCGGGCTCGCCTATGCGCGCGACGGCCACGCCTTTGAGACCGCCGACGCAGGCGCGAGCTGGACGCCGCTCGCGGCGCCGCGCGCGGCGGGCGAGGCGCTGCTCACGTGCGATCTCTACGGCTGCCTGGTCGCCGATCGCGCGACGCGCGTCGGCTGGGGGGTCACGGGCGCGGTGCCCATCGCCGCCGACGGCGAGGCCGTGAAGACGACGAGCAGCCCGCGCAGCGTCGCCGCCTACCGCTGCAGCGTCGAGGGGGATTGGCTCCCGGTCGGCCCGCTGGTCGCGACGCCGACGGCCTACGACGCCGAGCTCGCCGACGGCGCGCGATGGATGGCGGTGCGCCAAGACGCGACCAAGGGCTCGGTCACCGTCGTGCTCGCGCGGCCCAAAGCCAAAGGCGAGGGGCTCGCGCTCGAGGAGATCCCCCTGTTTTCGGGCTCGTCGAAGGACCAGGCGATCGCCGCGCTGCCGCAGGTGGAGGGGGCCGCCGCGATCCGCTTCGCGGTCAAGCGCATGGCGCCCGCGAAGGGCGAGGGCGTCGGCTCGATCGCGGCCGGCCAGCGCGTCGACGTCGAGGTCGCGTGGTGGCTCGCGGCGACGAGGCAGATCAAGCGCGCGACCTTGCGCGGCGTCGGGCCGCTCGAGCCGCTCGACGTCACGTCGCTCGGCAAGGGGGCGTCGATGGCCGCCAACGTCGACATGCTCTCGATCGCGCAAGGGGGGATCCATGTGCGACCGTTCGCGTCGCACGCCGACGCGCCGCTCTACTTCGCGAGCGACGCGGGCAAGGTCGACAAGCTCGCCTTCCCGAGCGTCCCCACGCGCGACGCCGGGGGCGACCCGCTGTCTCTGCGCCTGGACGTCGTGCGCATCGGCGGGCGCAGCGTGGTGATCGGCGTGGGCGATCCCGGCGTGCAGCTCTTCGCCGCGTGGGCCAACGAGCAGGGCACCGCGTGGGAGCCGCACACCTGGGGGCTGTGGCCGGGCGGCGCGGGCGAGGCGACGTTCGATTTCACCTACGTCGGCGGCAAGCCCACCATCGCGGCGATCCATCCGGGGCCGACCCCCGCGACGAGCGCAGGCTGGGCCGTCGCGCTCGAGCCGAAGGACGACCCCGGCGAGCCGATCGCGCTGCCGACGCAGGCCGGCCTCGGCGCGACGCCGCGCGCGTGCGGCGGCGCGAACCCCACGGCGCGCGTGGTCGCGCCGTACGCGAAGGGGACGCGGCACCCGGTGATCGTCACCGGCGAGGCGGGCGAGCTCATCCTCGCCACCTCTAGCGCGCTCTTGCAGGGCGCCGGCGGCGACGACGCGTGCGTCCGCGCGTGGGAGGCGCAGCCCGCGGCGTGGAGCGCGGGGTCGCGCTACTCGGCGATGATCTCGGTCGACGATCTCGCCCGCTCGACGCTGTTCAAGGTCGAGGGGGCCGGCGTGTCGGCGCGGGCGATGGCGTGCACGCTCGAGAGCGCGCCGCTGCCCGCCGCGCTGGTCGACGTCGAGGGGTTTGCGCGATGAGCCGACCCGCGCACGTCGGCCTCGGCCCCCTCGTGCTCGCCGCCTGCGCGTTCGGCGCGTGCGCGGCGCCGACCGACCCGTTCGCATCGGAGCAGCTCGAGCTCGACTGCCGCGGCGCCCCCTGCCCGTGGACGGTCGTGGCCGGCACGCCGCGGCTCGGCGCGACGTGGGAGGCCGGCGACGTCGGCGTGGACCTCTCGGGCACCGGCCCGTGCGAGGTGGAGCAGCAGGTCGTGATGCTGCAACAGACCTCGCGCACGCTCGATCTGCGCGCGGGGGTCGTGCGCGATTCGGGGGCCGAGCTGCGCTTCGAGCTGCAGTGGTTCGCGCCGGGCCCCGGCTTCGGGAGCACGTTCTGGGATCGCCAGCCGATCGATCGGGGGACCACGACGTTCGAGGTGTGGGAGTCGGGCTCGGCCGCCGTGCGCCGCACCGTCGTCGTCCCCTCCGAGGCGACGGCGTTCGTCTTTCGCATCGTGAAGGGCTCGAGCGGTCAGGCCACCGCGATGGTCGGCGATCTCACGCTCGGCCACCCCGCGGGGAGCTCGTCATGAGGCGCGCGATCGGCCTCGCGTGCGCGCTGGTCCCCCTCGGCGCCGCCCTCGCGACGAGCGACGCGCGGGCGGATTTCCGCGAAGCGGGCGCCTTCACGGTGAACTTCCGCGGCGGCGGCCAGCTGCGCCGCGATCTCGGCTACGGCGAGACGGCCGCGGCGTTCGGCTTCCCGCGCATCGCGGACGGGGGCGGCGGCGACCTCGAGCTCTACTGGGAGCCGTTGAAGCGGCTGTCGTTCGGCCTCTCGTACGGCGGCTTCACCTCGTCGTCCGATCGCACCACCACGACGCTCACGATCTCGTCGGCCGCGTGGCTCGCCCACGCGCGCTTCGCCTTCTGGCGAACGATCACCCAGGTGCGCGGCTCGCGCTTCCTCTTGCAGGCCGAGGGGGACGCCGGCTTCGGCGTCTACTCGATCAAGCGGACGTGGAGCGACCCCACGCTCTACTCCGACGACGTCGTCACGAGCACCAGGAGCGCCGGCGGCCGCGTCGGCCTCGACGTCTCGGCGTACTGGCACGCGGTCGGGCTGATCGCCGGCTACGCGTACGCGTACGCCCCCGCGGCGGTGCACGACGCGCTGGGCCACGGCATCCAGGCGGGCGGGCACGAGTTCACCGGCGCGCTGTCGCTGCGGTTCTAGACCGCGCTCGCGCGCGCGCCTCGCACGTGGCAAAGGGGGCGCGCTCCGATGATCGCGCCCGCCTACCCGCGAATCTCCGACGCCGACGCCGAGGCCCTCTTTCGGCGGGTCTACGCCCGCAGCGAGCGGCGCGACGCGCACGCGCCCCCCGTGGTGGTGCTCGATCTCGACGGCACGCTCATGGACAACCGGCCGCGCTCGGTCGCGATCCTGCGCGACCTCGGCGAGATGTGGTCGGACCGCCACCCCGAGATCTCCGCCGCGCTCGCGGGCGCGACCACGGGCAGGCTCGCCTACCTGCTCACCGACTCGCTGCGCAGGCTCGGCGTCGTCGAGCCGTCGATCGTCGCCGAGGCGCACGACTACTGGCGCACCCGCTTCTTCTCCGACGACGATCTGCGCCACGACGTCGCCATCGCGGGCGCCGTGTCGTTCGTGCGCCACTGCCACACGCTCGGCGCCACGATCGTCTACCTCACGGGGCGCGACCTGCCGATGATGGGGCTCGGCACCTTCGCGAGCCTGCGCACGCTCGGCTTCCCGCTCGGCGTCGCCGGCGTGGAGTTCATCCTCAAGCCCGACGCGTCGATGGCCGACGAGGCCTTCAAGCGCATGGTCGCCCCCACGCTCGCGCGCGTCGGCGAGGTCGTCGCGTCGTTCGACAACGAGCCGGCGAACTGCAACGTCTTCAAGGAGGCGTACCCCGACGCCGACGTCGTCTTCGTCGACACGCAGCACGTCCCCGGCGCGCCGCCGCTGCGCGCGGGCACGCCGATCATCGGCGATCTTTCGGCCGCCGAGCGCGTCGCCCCCGCCGACGAGGTCGCTGAAGGGGAGCAGTGATCAGAACGCTTGCAG
>JAJXTK010000041.1 GCA_021783935.1 Myxococcales bacterium
GCATCGCGTGCTCCGCGGCGCAGTACTGCGCGGCCGGTAAGTGCGCGTGCAGGCCCGGCTTGAGGGCGTGCGGGGCATCGTGCGCCGAGCTGACGTCGGACCCGAGAGACTGCGGCGTCTGCGGCCGGGTCTGCTCGACCCTCGTCCCGACCTGCAACGCCGGCGCGTGCCAATTGGGCAGCATCACGTGCCCCGCGGGCAAGACCGCGTGCGTGATGACGTCGGGGCGCGGGTGCGTCGACCTAACGACCGACCCGCTCCACTGCGGCAGCTGCACCGGCGCCTGTCCGACCGCCCTCTGCGTCGGGGCGGCCTGCAGGACCTACGCGCCCGCCGTCGGGTGCACGAGCTGCCCCTGCGCGGCGTGCGCCGCGGGGACGACGTGCTGCCCGGCGCTCGCGGGCGACGCGACCCCGATCTGCGTGGCGGGCAGCGCGTGTCCATAGCGATGGCGTGTCGGCAGCGACGAACGGCCCCTCGCCTCGGCCGGGGCGCCGCGGGGTCGACGCACCAAAAGCGAATCCCGGAGTCGGGCACGCTCGCCGGACTCCGGGAGCCGCGCGCCTCATCGGCGCTCCAGCGACCGAAGGGTCGTGCGCGGCGTAGACGCTCTCGCGGACGCCGTCGGTACCGCGGCTCCAATGCGCTAAGGTTCGCGCAGCGGTTGTTGCCGCTCTGGTTCACGTCGCAGACGCGGTAGGCCGCGGACCTTCTCCGAGATCGCGCGCTCCTCTCTGTCACCGCGACAGCTCCCCGCTGGGCTTGCGCGACCGCCTGACGACCCGCACGTGAAGATCCTCGCGCTCATGGGCACGGGCCGTCGTGCTCGCCGACCGTCTCGCCCACGCGCGCCGGCACATCGTCGACGACGTCGGCGACCACCCCGACATCTGCAAGCACATGCTCGAGGAGGCTGCGGACGCTTGGTTCGCGGCTCAAGCCAGCGGCGACTGGATGCGAACGGCGTGCAAGGCATCTACTGGACGTCTACGTGGGAGTCGGTGATCTCGACCGCGAACCCGAGCGAGCAGGGGCCACGCGCGGCGGAGCTCAGCGTCCGCTCGCGGGCGGCGGCGCGGGCCGGCGGCCGCCCCTCGAGGCCTCCGCGACGCAAGACGCAGAGCCCCCGAGCGCGTCCGGCGCGCCCGGGGGCCTGTCGTTCAGGCAGCAACGATCAGTTGACCGTCACGCCGGTCGAGCCCGAGACGCTCGTCGCAGCGACCATCGTGGCGGTGATCGTCGCCGTCCCCTTGGAGCGCGCGGTCGCGAGCCCCTTGGAGGTCGTCATGTTCGAGATCGTGACGACCACGTTGTACGACGAGGTCCAGCTCACCTGCGAGGTGAGGTTCTGCGTCGAGCCGTCGCTGTAGGTGCCGGTCGCGGTGTACTGCTGCGTCTGGCCCACGGTCAGCGTGGCGTTCGCCGGCGTGACCGCGAGCGAGACGAGCGTGGCCGCGGTGACCGTCAGCGACGTCGAGCCGCTCACGGTCGTGCCCGCCATCGTCGCCTTGATCGTCGTGGAGCCCGCACCGACGCCGGTCGCGAGCCCCTGGCTCCCCGGCGTGTTCGAGATCGAGGCGACCGCGCCGCTCGACGACGACCACGTCACCTGCGTGGTGAGATCCTTGACCGAGCCGTCGCTGTAGGTGCCCGTCGCGGTGAATTGCTGCGACGTCCCCTTCGCGATCGAGGGGTTCGACGGCGCGACGGCGATCGAGACGAGCGTCGCCGCGGTGACCGTCAGCGAGGCCGCGCCGCTGACCGTCGTGCCCGGCATCGTCGCCTTGATCGTCGTCGAGCCGGCGCCGAGCGCCGTCGCGAGCCCCTGGCTGCTTGGCGCGTTCGAGATCGACGCGACCGCAAGGCTCGACGACGACCACGTGACCGAAGTCGTGAGGTCCACCGCGGAGCCGTCGCTGTAGGTGCCCGTCGCGGTGTACTGCACCGTGCTGCCCTTCGGCGCGCTGTCGGTCGCCGGAGTGACCGAGATGGACACGAGCGTCGCGGCCGTGACCGTGAGCGTGGCGCTCGCCGACTTGCCGGTCGTCGGATCGGTCGCAGTGATGGTCGTCGTGCCGGTCGTGAGGCCGGTCGCGAGGCCCTGCGAGCCCGCGACGTTCGACACGCTCGCGACGCTTCCGCTCGAGGAAGACCAGGTGACCGTCGTCGTGACGTCCTTGGTCGACCCGTCGCTGTAGCTGGCAGTCGCGACGAACTGCTGCGAGGTCCCCTTCGGGATGCTCGCGCTCGAGGGCGCCACGGTGATCGACACGAGCGTCGCGCCCGTGACGGACAGCGTCGCGGCTCCCGAAACGCCGCTCGCCGGATCCGTCGCGGTGATCGTGGTCGTGCCCGCGGCGAGCCCCGTCGCCAGGCCATCGCTGCCGCTCGCGTTCGAGATCGTCGCGACCGTACCGTTCGACGAGGACCAGGTCACCGTGGCCGTGAGGTCCTGCGTCGAGCCGTCACTGTAGGTGGCGATCGCGACGAACTGCTGCGTCGTGCCCTTCGGAATCGTCGCGTTCGCCGGGGTGACCGCGATCGAGACGAGCGTCGCGCCCGTGACGGTCAGCGTCGTCGAGCCCGACCTGCCGCTGGTCGGATCGGTCGCGGTCACCGTCGTGGTGCCGGCCGTCAGGCCCGTGGCGAGCCCCTGGCTACCTGGCGCGTTCGAGACCGACGCGACGGTCGTGCTCGAAGACGACCAGGTCACGGTCGCGGTGACGTCCTTCGTCGAGCCGTCGCTGTAGACGGCGGTCGCGACGAACTGCTGCGTCGTCCCCGCTGCGATCGTCGGGTTCACCGGCGTGACGCCGATGCTGACGATCGTCGCCGCGGTCACCGTGAGCGTCGCGGTGGCCGACACGCCGCCGCTCGTCGCGGAGATCGTCACGGTCCCCGCCGAGACGCCGGTCGCGCGGCCGATCGTGCCCGAGGTGTTCGAGATCGCGGCAACGGCGTTGTTCGAGGAGCCCCACGTGACGGTCGACGTCAGATCCTGCGTCGAGCCGTCGCTGTAGGTCCCCGTCGCGACGAATTGCTGCGAGGTGCCCACCGGGGCCGAGGCGACCGCCGGCGTGACAGCGATCGAGACGAGCGTCGCGGCGGTGACGGTCAGCGTGGTCGAGCCGCTGACGCCCGACTGCGTCGCGGTGATCGTCGACGAGCCCGCGGACACGCCGGTCGCAAGCCCCTGACTGCCCGACGCGTTCGACACGGACGCGACGCCGGTGTTCGACGACGACCAAGCGGCTGTCGCCGTGACGTCCTGAGTCGAGCCGTCGCTGTACGTGCCGGTCGCATTGAACTGCTGCGTCGAGCCCTTGGCGATCGAGGGATTGGTCGGCGTCACGGCGATCGAGACGAGCGTCGCCGCCGTCACGGTGAGCGAGGCCGTTGCGCTCACGCCGGAGGTCGGATCGGTCGCGGTGATCGTCGTACTCCCCGGCGCGACACCCGCCGCCACGCCGGAGCTCGAGATCGTGCCCACGCCCGTGGTGCTCGAGGTCCAGGTGACACTGCCCGTGAGATCCTTCGTCGTGCCGTCGCTGTAGGTGCCGGTCGCGGCGTAGGGCTGCGTGGCGCCGGCCGGGATGCTCGCCGTCGGCGGCGTCACCGCGATGGAGACGAGCGTCACGGCGGCGTCGGTCGCCGAGTCCGTGGCGCCGTCGGCGGTCGAGCCGGTGTCGGTCGTCGAGCCAGTTTCCGTCGTCGAGCCGGCGTCGCTCGCGTCCGCCGCAGCCGAATCGCTCGTGTCGGAAGTTGCGGAATCGGAGAGAGCGGCATCCCCGGCGCCACTTTCGGCCAAGCTGTCGGTGCTCGTGTCGTCGCCCGTCTCCGAGTCGGCTGCGCTGCTCGCGTCGTCGCCCGTCGCCGCGTCGGTCGACGGGTTCGAGTCGAGCGCGCCATCGTCCCCTGTCTCCGCGGCGGAGCCCGTGTCGTCTCCGGCGGTCCCACCGAAAGAATCTCCGCTCGCGCCGCCGCAGGCGACCAGCGCGATCGCCAGGGTCACCAGGAGAAGCCACTGCACGAGACGAGAGAGTGCCGTCGCGGTGGTTCGGGTCTTCGAGCGACTGCTCTTCGGGATCGTGGCGAGAGCGGAGACGGTCTCGCCCCTCGACCCCGTGCGAGTCATCGAGTCACGTCTGCCGACATTCATTCGGACCTCCTTGAGGATTGGCAATGAGAATCCACCGCGCCGCCCGCATCGACGGCGGTCTGCAACCTTTGCGAGGTCACGACAGCGCCCTCGGGGCGATTGCGCGCGACCTCGCGCAGCAACGCCTCCCGTGCGGGGTAGCTCGCCCTATCAGGCAACCGCGACGCCCGTTGCCGCAGATTTGATGTCCTCGACCGGGCCGGCAGACACCTCTCACCATCAGGGACGCGCAAGCGCTCGCGTTCGCCGCGATCGCCGTGCCTCGCGGGCGGCCGATGCAGGCACTGTCATCGACGCAGCGAGCTGCGGCGCGTGCGGCCACGCGTGCGCGAGCGGGGAGCGCTGCGTCAGCAGCGGCTGCATGGCGACGGGACCGGACGGCGGCCTGCCGGACGTCGGCAGCAAGCCCGACACCGGGACGCACGGCGGGCGCCCCTGAGCGCCACGCTGGTGCGTGGCTCAGGGGAGGGAGCGTCGCGCGCGCGCTCGGCGGCGAGCCGTGCCAACCGCGCTCGCTGGCCGTCACCAGTCGCGCGGCGCGAGGGCGAGCGCCTCCTTGCGCGCGAACCCATTCGGGTGGTGCGCGAGATAGTCGTCGGCAGCGGCGACCGCGCGCGTGTGATCCGTCGCGGCGAGCAGCCGCATGCGCTCGACGCGCGCGTTCTCCGCGAGCGGGCTCGTGGGGTGCTTCGCGAGGAACCGCTCGTAGCCGGCGATCGCGCCGGCGACGTCGCCGCGTCGACGAGCCGACGTCGCCGCGTCGAAGAGATCGTTCTGGCCCCCGAGCTCCGAGGGCGCTCCCGCGGACTTCGATGCCGCAGGCGAAGGACCAGGCGTGCTCGCGCTCGCGCACGCCGTGGGCGCGACGGACGCGACGGCGGGTGGCGTCGTCCCGCAGCCCCGAGGCCACGCCTCGCCGGCCGCGACCCGCTCCTCGGCGCCGCGCCGACGCACGACGACGACCCCTTCGCGCACGACGACCCGTGTTGACGTCCCATCGCCGCAGCTCGGCTCCGACGGCACGATCGCGACGCGGAAGCTCGTCCCGCGCACTTCGACCTCCGTGTCCGTCGTGCGAATCGCGAACCTGCCGTCCGGCGGGACCTTGGCGACGTCGGCCTGCACGGCCCCGGCGGAGAGCGCGTACACCTGCGAGCGCGACTGCTCGACGACGTCGATGAGCGTGCCCGGGTCGAGGGCTAGGTGCGTGCCCGTGGAGAGCGTGATGGCGGCGCGCGCGGCCTGCGACGCGGCCACGCGATCGCCGGGGACGACGCTGGTCGCCTCGCCGATGCTCACGTGCTGGCCGTTGCGCTCCAGCGTCGCGGTCGCGCCCAACGGGAGCGCCATCGCCGTCACCGATGAAGGCGTCGTCATCGGCGCCGTCGAGACCGAGACGGGATGGCGGCGCGAGACCACGCCGCCGACCACGGCGAGCGCGGCGGCCGCGGCGGCGAGCCCCGAGCCCCAGGCCACGATTCGGCGACGTCGAGCGCGCGCGTCGGCGCGCATCGTCTCCTCCATGAGGGCGATCGCGCGCGCGCGAGCCTCGTCGTCGCACGGCTCCTCGAGCGGAGGGTGCTCGTCGAGGAGCGTCGTCGCGAGCCGAGCGTACTTCGGAGGCGTCATGTGCTCCCCCGCATGTGGTCGAGGAAATCACGCAGCTCGGGGTCGTCCTCGATGCGGGCGTGGAGCTCCTTGCGCCCTCGGACGAGCCGCGACTGGGCAGCGGAGATGGTCGACTCGGTGATCTCCGCGATCTCGCGCAGATCGTAGCCGTTCACGTCGTGCAGGACGAGGGTCCAGGCCTTCAGCGGGTGCAGGGCCGCGAGGTGCGACTGCACGCGCTGTAGGCACGAACGCATGGCCATGGCGCGCTCTGGATCGAGCTTCGAAACGTCGATGCGCGCGAGGTCGGCGGTCGGGTCGATGAGCGACCGCTCGCCCTTCCACCGCCGCAGCGTCTTGAAGACGACGTGGGCGGTCACGCGCGCGGTCCAGGTGTCGAGCGAGCACTCGCCCCGGTAGCCGTGAAGAGATCGCATGAGCTCGATCAGGCTCACTTGGACGAGGTCCTCGTGCTCCCGATCGCGACGGCCGAGCAACCGCAGAATCGTGCGCTCGATGAGCGGTCGAGCCCGATCGTGAAGCGCCTCGGCGGCCCGAGGATCCCGTGCGCGCACACCGGCTACTATCTCGTTGTCGTCGAGCGTGGGCGCGTGCCGGCTCGGAGGGCGAATCCCGCTCGACCCGACGCGAGGGTCCTCCGGCGGCCGCCGCGCCTCGAGCGACGCGTCGTCTCGCACGCTCGCGCGGTTCTCTCGCGAGACGAGCGGGATGACCTTGGCCGGTGGCAACAGCGGCACGGACGGCCTGTGCCGACCCTGGCGAGATAGCAGGCGAAGCCGGCTCAGAATCTCGTCCTGAGCCCGGCGGTGGCGATTCCGCGCATCCAGGGGATGGTCGCGACGACCGCGCCGTCGACCCGAACGTCGGTTGGCCCGAAGGCGAGCTCGGTGCCGATGGAGGCTACGAGCCCCGTTTGTGGCATTAGCCACCACACTGCGTCGACGCGCAACTGAACCATGCTGATCCAGCGGTCGCCAGCACTGGTGAGCTCGCCGGCCGCGATCCTCACGGTCGAATGGCGGACAGCACCCAACGTCGCGTCCACGTCGAGCGCGAACGGCGCGCGCCGCGTTTCCGGGAGGAGCTCGACCGAGAGGCCGGCGGCCATGCGCAGCGCCGTCGTCGATGCCTGCGCGAGCGCGATGTCCCCGCGCGCGGCCGATCCTCGGGCAACGGCCGCGATCGAGGGGGAGAGCCAATAGCGCCCGCCGAGCTCGCCGCCAAGCCCCCCTGCGACCCCTCCGACGCCGAAGCTCGCGAGGCCCGCGAGGTCGAATCCGGCGCGATAGCTCCGCGTCGTGCTCGTGGTCGCGGGGGGAGCGGCCGGCGGAGGCGGCGTGGCGTCTTTGTTCACGACGCGCGGCGGCGGCGGCGACGACCTCGAAGGCGCGGGAGCTGGGGCCGGCTCGGGAGTCGGTAGCGACGGTGCCGGCGTCGCCGGCTCGGCGGGCGGCGGTGGCGGTGGCGGTGGCGGTGTGTCGGCGATCGATCGCAGCGGCACCATCGACGCGATCGCGAAGCCGAGGGTCCTCCCGCGTTCGACGGGAACGTCGCTCGCCTGGAAGGCCACATCGCGATCGACCCACGCAGGATCCTTGGCATGGGCGTGGACGTGAAGATGGGCGTGATCGTGAGCGGCTCCGGGCCAGCTGACGTCAATCACCGCCTCGGCGTGGAGCGCGGTCTCGAGCTCGACGAGCTCTCCGTCGCCCGCAAGGCGATCGACCCCTCGCACGACGATCGTCGCGGCGGGACCCAGCGCTCGTTGGGCCGAGGCGGTCATCGCGCCCACCGACGGATCGCCCAGATCGGCGGCAGCCAACACGATCACGACCACGATGGAGGAGGCCACAGAGCGTGGAGCCTAGCAGGCCGTTGAGTTTCTCCGGAGCTGCCCGATCCTCTCCCGCGTCAACCCGAAGCTCGCCGCGCGATCGACACGGCCTGCTGTCTGTCACAGTTTCCGCAGGCCGTTTCTCAACGGCCTGCTAGCGCACCGAAGGCGCTGCGCAGATCGCGTCGACGACGGGCGCACCTGGCGGCGCACGTCCGATCGCCGTCGCGTCAGCCATCGTGGGCCGCGTCGGGCTTGGGCGCGTCGGTCGCGCCATCGGTCGCGCTCGAGTCGAACGTGGTGTCCGGCAAGCCCGAGTCGGTGGTGACGGCCTCGCACCCACCCGTGACGCACGTGTCGCCCGCGGGGCACACGACGCCGCAGCCGCCGCAGTTGGCGCTGTCGATCTGCGTATTCACGCACTTGCCGCTGCACCACGTACCCGTGGTGCACGAGCAAACGCCCGCAGCGCAGATCCCTCCGGTGCCGCACGTCGCGCCACACGAACCGCAGTTGGTCGGGTCGACGGCCGTGTCCACACAGAAGCTGCCGCAGCGGGTCGTGCCCGCAGGGCAGACGCACGCGCCGCTGATGCAGGTCGAGCCGCCCGTGCAGGCGACGCCACAACCTCCGCAGTTGTTCGGGTCGTTCTTGGTGTCGACGCACGACCCGGCGCAGTTGGTGGCGCCGCTGGGACAGCTCGCGACGCACTTCGAGCTCGCGCACACCTGCCCGCCCGCACACGCGGTGGCGCACGCGCCGCAGTGAAGCGGGTCGCTCGTCGTGTAGACGCAGACGCCGCTGCAGTCCGTGGCGCCCATGGGGCACGTGCACACGCCCGCGCTGCAGCTCGTGCCGCCCGAGCAGCTCACGCCGCACGCCCCGCAGTTGCGGGAGTCGGTCGTCGTGCTCACGCACGATCCCGCACAGTCGGTGAGCCCCGCCGGGCAGCTCGTCGTGCCCGAACACGCGCCCGAGACGCACGTCGAGCCGACGCCGCAATTGAGGCCGCAGCCGCCGCAGTTCGCGTGGTCGCTCTTGGGATCGACGCAGCCGCCGCTGCAGAGGATCTGCCCCGCCGGGCAGAGGCACGCGCCGGAGGTGCAAGCCTCGCCCCCGAGGCAAGCGACCCCACAACCGCCGCAGCTCGCCGAGTCGCTCTTGGTGTCGACGCACGCGCCGGCGCACGCCGTGAGCCCCGCCGCGCACCCGCCCGAGCAGGCTCCCGCCGAGCAGACCAAGGACGTCGCGCAGGCGTTCGCGCAGGCCCCGCAGTTCTTCGGATCGCTGCCGAGCTCGACGCACGCGCCGCCGCAGTCGGTCGTTCCGGGCGGGCAGACGCACCCACCCGAGGAGCACTGCTGATTGCTGCGACAGCTCGTGCCGCACGCGCCGCAGTGGCTCGGGTCGCTCTTGAGATCGACGCACGCGCCGCCGCAGTCGGTGAGGCCGGCCGAGCAGCTCGTGGCGCACGCGCCGGTCGAGCAGACGGAGCCGCCCGAGCACGCCGCCCCGCACGCGCCGCAGTTCGCCGGATCGTTCGCGAGAGCGACGCAGGCGCCGCCGCACCGCGTGGTGGCGGGGACCGCGCAAGGCGTCGCATCGCTGCCGGGCTCGGCCGCATCGCCGGCATCGGCCGGCGACGTGGCGTCGGGTCCCGCGTCGAGGCCGCTGTACAGGTCGATGCTGCCCGCCCCTCCGCACGCATTCAGCGTGAGCAGGACGAGGAGCGAAGGCGTGGACGAGTTGCGCAACGACGGTCGCCACATCTTGCGTGCTGTGCCGAGACGCGTCGAGCGGCAGGCACAAGGCGGCTCGATGTCGGGGCCTCAAACGAGCTCGAGGTCGGACGCTGGCTCATCGCCTCGCACTCGCTCGCACCGATGTTCGTGCGACTCCCAGAAATCGGGCGAAGCGTTGCCTGCTCGGAGCGCGAGACGAGCATGGAGCCGCGCAAGGACCCGGAGCCGCGCCGTCGGCGGCTCGCCGCCTGGGAGGAACCTGCGTGCGTCCTCAGCCCATCAAATCTGGTTCGATCGCCGTCTTCCTTTTCCTCGCCGCAGGGGCGACGGCCGGCCTCGGGGCCTTCGGCGGATGCACGGCCGAACCGCCCGCCACGGCGAGCGGCTGCCCGACGACGACGGAGGACATGCAGCGGCTGATCTTCCTTCCGAATTGCGCAAACGCGGGCTGCCACCACGCGAACGCTGGTACGGACGTCGACAGCCTCGATCTCGCCTCCGACAATTTGGTCTATCGCCTCGCGGCCCCGGGCTACAGCGCCAACGACAATCCTCGGTCGCTTCCACATCCTTGCGCTGCACGTTCCGATCGGCGCGTTGATGCTCGCGGGCGCTGCGGAGGCGCTGACGCTCTCGCCGAAGCTCCGGCCGCGCATCGATCCGGCGATCGGGATGGTCCTCATCTTCCAGGTCGCCACTGGCGTCGCGGCCTTCGGGCTCGGGCTGTTGATCGCCCACGGCGGCGGCTACCCGCCGAGGCTCATCGCGCTGCACGGCGGCTTCACGCTCGCCGGGATCGGCGCGAGCGCGCTGGGCCGTACCCGTTCACAACGGCGAGAGGCGCGCACGCGCGAAGTCCCTCGACTGAGTGAACGACTCGGCGGGGCGCTTCGAATTCGGCCGCGCCATCGACCTGAGCGCGACTTCGACCAGCCCCTCCAGCGCACCACGGGGGTCTCCGAACCCGCACGAACGGAAGGCGCCGCACGGCATCCGCAGATTGCGGCGATCGCGTCCTTGCTGGCCTCGCCCTCGCGCGCCGCGCTATGTAGCGCCGATGGCCGACGTCGCCCGCGAGCTGGAAGAAGCGTCGACGACGGATCGCCCTCCCAACGCGGTCGCGATGCACCTGCGCGCGATGCGAGCCGCCTGCGCGCTCCTCACTCGCCTGCCGGTCGGCGGATTCCCGTACTCCGCGCGCGAGCTCCGGTGGTCGGCGGCCTACCTGCCGCTCGGGGGCGCGATGATCGGCGCGACGCTCGGCGCGGTGTGGATGGCCTTCGACCGGGCCGGCGCGTTCGTCGCCGCAGCGGTCGTCGTCGTCGCATCGCTCCTGCTCACGGGCGCGCTGCACGAGGACGGCCTGGCCGACACTGCCGACGCATTGGGGGGGGGCGCGACGCGGGAGCGGATCTTCGAGATCCTGAAGGACAGTCGCATCGGGACGTTCGGCGCGGCCGCGATCGCTTCGACGATTCTCTTGCGGGTCGCTGCGCTGACGCGCCTCGGCTCCGGAGCGTTCGCGGCGCTCATGCTCTCGCAAGCGGTGTCGCGCGCGGCACCGACCGTGCTCCTTGCCTCGCTCCCCTACGTGACCGCGTCGGCGAGCAGCAAGAGCGGCGCGATCGCGACGGCGGGCGGCTCCCAAGCCCTCCTCGCAGTCGCCCTGTCGCTGGCCGTCGCGGCAGGCCTCGCGTCGCATGGCTCGGTCTCGCCGACGGAGCTCGTGGCCTCGCTCGCGGTTGCATCGTCGACGACCGCCATCGCAGGCGCACGTTTCCGCGCCCGCGCCGGCGGGGTCACGGGGGACTTTCTTGGCGCCGCGCAGCAGCTCGCCGACTGCGCGATCCTCCTTACGCTCGCGGTGGCGCGCGGCGGCGCGCAGTGAGCACACTCTGGATCGCGCGGCACGCCCCGGTCGCAATTGCAGGTGTTTGCTACGGGCGGACCGATGTGCCCGTGCTCCGAGCGAGCGCCGACGCGGCGGAGCTTCTCGCGCGCACGTTTCCCGTGGCGACGCGGCCGGAGATCGTCTGGAGCTCGACGACGGCGCGCTGTCGAGCCGTCGCCGCCGACCTCGCACGCGCCTGGTCGGTCGAGGAGCGCGTCGACGACCGGCTCTGCGAGCTCGATTTCGGGCGCTGGGAGGGGCGCGCCTGGAACGAAATCGAATCGAGCGATCCAGACGCGTACGCACGCTGGATGCGCGACTGGCGCGTCGTGGCGCCCCCCGGCGGCGAGTCTCCGCAACAGCTCGAGCGCCGTGCGAGACGCTGGCTCAATGCGCTCGATGGGCGACGCACGCACGCGCTCGTCGCGCATGCCGGGTTCGTCCGCGCCTTGCGGGTCGTGCTGAACGGCACCGACTGGGAAGCCGCAATGCGCACCGAAGTGCCGCATCTTTGCTGGCGATTGATGTCGTTTACCTCGAAACGCGAGGGCCTTGATCGTGAGCCGGCTTGACGCTCGCGATCGCACGGTGGTAGCCACGACCACCTGACAATCTGAACGACTTCGGGTGCCCGCGAGGGCATCAACAGGGAAGCCGGTGCAAGACCGGCGCGGTCCCGCCACTGTAAGTGGGGAGTTTCTGCCCAAAGCCACTGGGTCTCGTTTCCGAGACCTGGGAAGGAGGGGGAGACGATGCAGCCCAGCTGCTGAATCCACGAGCCAGGAGACCTGCCCGAAGCCAACCGCGAGAGGAGAGCCATGCGCTCCACCCCGCGGCGCTCCGGTGCGGATCTCGCCGGCGGCGCCCCCGCAAAAACCAGTCATTCCGTCTTCTTCGCTGCACTCGTCTCCGCGCTGCTCGTTCCACGAGAGGCGCAGGCGATGCATCTCGCCGACGGCGTCTTGGCGGCGCCTTGGTGCGCGGCGTGGACGCTGCTCGCGCTCCCGTTCGTGCTTCTCGCGTGGCGTCGTTTCGACGCTCAGAGGCTTCACGACGAGCGTCTCTTCCCGCTCGTAGCGATGGTCGGCGCCGCCGTCTTCGCCATCTCGTGCATGCCGGTGCCGATTCCGATCGTCGGCAGCTGCTCGCACCCGTGCGGCACCGGTCTCGCGGCCATCGTCGTCGGTCCGCTGCTCACGGTCCTGATCACGACGATCGCGTTGGTCCTCCAGGCGCTGTTCCTCGCGCACGGTGGCGTCACCACGCTCGGCGCCGACATCGTCTCGATGGGGATCGTCGGTGGGTTCGTCGGCTTCGTGGTCTACCGCGCCGCGCGGCGATGGGGGCTGGGCATCGTGGGCGCCGCGTTCCTCGCGGGGCTTCTGTCGGATTGGGCGACCTACGCGACCACGGCGCTCGAGCTCGCCCTCGGGCTCCACGGCGAGCGGTCGCTCGGCGCGGTGTTCGGCGCGGTGTGCCTCGCGTTCGCGCCGACGCAGCTGCCTTTGGGGCTGCTCGAAGGCGGCGTGACCGCGGGCGCTGTCGCGTTCCTTGCCCGCCGGCGGGCGAGGCTCTTCGCGCGCATCGACCGGGTCGCCGAGGAGCGCTCATGAGCTCGCGCCGGCGCGACGCGCTCCTCGTGGCGGGCGGCACCTTCGCAGTCAGCGCCGCGTGGGCGTGGCTCGTGCGCGGCCACGCCGCGACCGGCGATTGGCCGGGCGTCGACGAGGCGGTCGTGCGGCGATTCGTCGAGGCGTCGGGGCGATCCCCTGCGCAGCCGCTCATCGGCTGGGTTCGCGGCGACGCGCTGCTGTTCGCATTCCTCGTCGCGGGCCTCGCCGCGGGCTTCGTCGTCGGCTGGTTCGCGCGCACGGCGCTACGCGCGCCGGAAACGGAGCCGTCGTCGTGAGCAAGCTCGCTCCGCGAGCGCGCCTGATCGCGACGATCGCGGCCATCGTCGCCGTCGTCGGGCTCCGAGCCCCACCGGCGATCGTCGCCATCGGCGCTCTGCCGCTGCTCGCGCTCGTCGGCGACGCGACCGGCCGCCGCTCCCTCGGCCGGCGTCTGCTACTCGTCGCGCCCCTCGCGCTCCTCCCCGTCGCGGCGCAATGGCTGGCGCATGCGCCGCTCCGCGACATCGCGCGTCCGGCCCTCCGCGTCGTCGTCGCGGTCCTGTGGTCGACCTGGCTCACGCGCGCGCTCCGACCGCGGCAGATCGAGTCTGCGCTCCACGCCCTTGGGCTCCCTGCGCCCCTCGTCGCGCTCTTGGGGCAAACGCGGCGGTTCGGCGCGCAGCTCTTCGACACGCTGGGCGAGGCGTGGAACGCGGCGACGCTGCGCGGAGGGCTCTCGTCGGGCCGCACAACGGTTCGCACCGCCGGGGGCGTGGCGGGCGTCGTGCTCGTGCGCGCGTTCGATCGCAGCGAGCGCGTCGCCATCGCGGCCCTGTTGCGCGGCGGAGGCTTCGAGCGAAACGCCACGCCCCCCCACTGCGCGCGTGCGCGGACGGGTAGGAAGGCCGCGGCTGCCCAATGAGCGCGCTCGACCTCTTCGCCCCCGAGATCGCGTACGGCCCCGGCACGCCGGTCCTCCGCGACGTCGCGCTCCGGGTGGGCGCCGGTGAGGTCGTCGCCATTCTCGGCGGCAACGGCGCGGGGAAGACCGCGCTCCTTCGGTGGATCGCCGGCCTGCTACCGCGACGGGGAGGGCTCTGCCTGATTGACGGGGTGCAGGTGCGCACGCCGCGAGAGGCCGTCGCACGCTCGGTGGGGCTCGTCGTGCAAGACCCGAACGACCAGTTGCTGGGCGCAACGGTGCGCGAGGACGTCGAGCTCGGCCCGCGCAACCTTGGCCTACCTCCGAGCCGGCGCGCAGGGCGCGTCGAGGCAGCCATCGCCACCGTCGGACTCACCTCGCTCGCGGACCGCGACATCGAGACGTTGAGCCTCGGCGAGCGTAAGCGCGCGTCGCTCGCGGGGGTGCTCGCGATGTCGCCCCGGCTGCTGCTCCTCGACGAGCCGACTGCGGGCCTCGATCCCGCGGCCGAGCGCGCGCTGTGCGACACGCTGCGCGGCCTCGCCGCTGCGGGGATGACGCTGCTCGTCGCGACCCACGCCATCGATCTCGTCCCGCGCTTCGCGACGCGCGCGCTGGTGCTCGCGGAGGGACACGTGCTCGCCGACGGCGACTGTCGCGACGTGCTCGTGAAGCACGAGCTGCTCGTGCGCGCGCGGCTCCGTCGGCCATGGCCCGTCGAGCTGTGGGACTACGCGCTGAAGGGTCGAGTGCCCGAAGCCACGCTCACGCTGGAGGAGGTGCTGCCATGTCTGACGACTGCATCCTGTTGATCGGCCACGGCAGCCGCGAGGGGGCCGCGAACGTCGAGTTCGAGGCGCTGGCGACGGCGTACCGTGCCGCACGCCCACGCCTTCGCGTCGAGACCGCGTACATCGAGCTCGCGCGACCGCTCGTCGGCGAGGCGCTGGCGTCGCTCGCCAAGGAGGCGAAGCGAATCTTCGTCGTTCCGGTCTTCCTCTTCGCCGCGGGGCACGTGAAGACCGACCTGCCGATCGCGATCGCCGAGGCGCGTCGGGCCTTCCCGCACGTGCGCATCGCCGCGGCGCCCGCGCTCGGCGTGCACCCTTCCATGATCGAGCTCGCCGCCGCGCGCGCCGCGGCATTGATCGGTGACGACGCGGCGACGCGAGCGAAGACGCTGCTGCTCGTCGTCGGGCGCGGTTCGAGCGATCCGGACGCCAACGGCGACTTCTGCAAGGTCTCGCGCATGATCGGCGAGGGGCGTGGACTGATGCACGTCGAATCGACGTTCGTCGGCATCACCCAGCCACTCGTGGAGACCTCGCTCGAGTGGATCGCGCGCATGCGGCCCGAGCGCGTCGTCGTCCTGCCGTACTTCCTCTTCGCGGGCGTTCTCATCGCGAGGATCGAGCGGAAGATCGCCGAGTTCGCCGCCGCGCACCCGTCGATCGCGCCGCACCTCGCGCCGCACCTCGGGATCGACGAACGACTATTGTCTCTGCTGGACGAGCGCACGCTGGGAGCGCTTCGCGGCGACGCGACGCTACCCTGCGACACCTGCCACTACCGCGTCGGGCTCGCAGGCCACGCCGATCTCCACGCGATCGCGAACCAGGGCAGCGGCCCCGCCAAGGCGCCCCACCAGCTGCTTGAGGTCGCCCCGGCGGGCTGAACGATGGCTGCGAACCCCAAGAAGCTGCGCGTCGTCGACGCCCACCTTGAGGGGCGCTCGACGCGCATCCTCGAGATCGAGTGCGTCGAGGGAGGCGCCTTCGAGGCCGTGGGGGGCAAGTACGTCATCGTCCACACGGGCGTGACGCTCGGCGACAAGGCGGTGAAGCGCGCGTACTCGCTGATGCCCGTCGGCTCTCGACCCGGCTTTGCGAGGCTCGCCGTGAAGCGTTTGGACGGCCCGGGCTCGACGGCGCTTCACGGAGCGAAGGTCGGCGCGACGTTTGGCTTCAGCGGGCCATGGGGGAAGCTCGTCCCAGAAGACGGACTCGGCGAGCGCACGCTGCTGGTCGCGACCGATACTGGGATCACCTCCGCGCTCGGAATCGTCGAGCAACACGCGGGCTCGCCCGGCCCTCGGGCGCTCGAGGTGCTCTGGCTCACCGGCCCGAGCGAGGACTTCCTCGACGTCGAACGCGTGCGCGCACGGCTTGCCGACGCCGGCGTGCATCTGGTGTGCGCTGAGATCGGCGAAGTCGATTCGGCCTCGCGCGCCGGTGACGCGTGGCACTTCATCGACGCGCGCGCACGCGGCCTGCAGGCGATTCACGTCGTCGCGACGGGGGACGGCGCCATCGTGCACCCGCTCAAGGGGGCGCTCCCCTCGCGCGCGCCGTCGGTTCGTGACGTGCGGATCGAGTGCTTCTTCAAGAAGCCCGAGAAGAAGAGCGCGTGACGACATGACCGCCGCCCGCACGCTCCGCACCGCCGTGCCGCCGCGCGATCCGAAGGGACGCCGCGAGGGGGTCACGACCGGCGCGTGCGCCGCGGCCGCGGCGAAGGCGGCGACTAGGGTTCTGGTGCGTGGGGAGCGCATGGAGGCGATCGAGAGCATGCTCCCGAACGGCGAGCGCCGCGCGTTCGTGCTCGATCGCTGCGAGCGCGAGGGGGCCGTCGCGCTCTGCAGCATCGTCAAGGACGGCGGCGACGACCCGGACTGCACGCACGGCGCGGAGATCGTGGCTGAAGTGAGTCTCGTCGACGAGCCGGCGATCGTGCTGCGGGGCGGCGAAGGCGTCGCGACGGTCACGAAGCCGGGGCTCGGGCTCGACGTCGGCGGTCCCGCCATCAACCCGGTGCCGCGCCGGAACATCACCGAAATGGTCCGCGAAGAGCTCGTGGGCTCGCCGAGCGCCGGCGCGATCGTCACGATCTCGGTTCCCGGCGGCGAGGAGATGGCCAAGCAGACCATCAACGCGCGGCTGGGGTTGCTCGGGGGGATCTCGATCCTCGGGACGACCGGGATCGTGAAGCCGTACTCGACGTCGGCGTACAAGGCGAGCGTCGTGCAAGCGATCGACGTC
>JAJXTK010000620.1 GCA_021783935.1 Myxococcales bacterium
GCGACGACGAGCGCGCCCTGCGCCTGCGCCGCGAGCACCGCGTCCTGGAGCAGGCTCGAGTAGCCAGGGCCGCCGAAGCTCAGGTTGATCACGCGCGCCGGGCGCTGGTTCTGCGGCACGCCGGGCACGTTGAGCCCCGCCGCCCAGCGGATGCCGTCGGCGATGTCGCTGTCTCTGCCCGTGTGGTGCTCGACGCCGAGCACGCGCACCGGCAAGAGGCCGCAGCGCCAGTCGACGCCCGCCATGCCCGTGCCGTTGTTGGAGGCCGCGCCGATGATCCCGGCGATGTGCGTGCCGTGGAAGCCCGACGAGCCGTCGGTCTCGTCGCCGGCGTCGGTCGGATCGGGGTCGCGCCCGTCGCCGTCGCCCGCGTTCGCCGGGTCGGTGATGAAGTCGTAGCCGCCGACGACGCGCGGCGTGAGCTCGGGGTGCGGGGTGATGCCGGTGTCGACGACCGCCACCACGAGCTCCGGGTCGCCGGTCGTGTAGTCCCACGCGCCCGGCGCCTGCATGAGCGGCAGCGGCCACTGCTTCGCGTAGCCGTCGTCGTCGGGCAGGCGCTGGGCCGTCCGATAGAGATCCAGCGCGACGTCGAGCTCGGGGAACTGCGCAGCGACGCGATCGCGCGCCGAGAGGGTCGTCTCGCCGCGCTCCACCCCCGCGAGCTTCCACAGCTCGGTCCCGTCGGCGAGCACGCGCATGCGCGTCGCACCGGGGATCGCGATCGCGTGCCCCTGCGGCGCACGCACGAGCAGCGCCCCCGGCACGATCGACGAGGGGGGCGGCGGCGCGAACGGCGCGCGCGAGATCGACGCCGCTCGCGACGGCGCGTACGACAGGGAGCGCGGCGACGCGCCGACGAGCGTCATCGACGCCGCGGCGAGCGCGAAGGCCGAGCGCGCGCGGATCAACCGCCCCCCGCGTCGGCCGGCGAGGCGGCCGCGTCGACGTTCGTCTCGATGCAGCGCCCCTGCGCGTTGCACTGCGCGGTCGCAGTCGGGCCGAGGCAGTCGGCGTCGACGAAGCAGTCGGTCGTGCAGACCCCCGCGTCACTGCAGTAGTGGTGCCCTGCGCAGTCGAGATCGCGCGCGCAGCCGAGCGGGCCGGCGTTGGCGGCGCTCGAGCTCGTCACGCAGGCGGCCAGCGCCGCGAGGGCGACGACGAACAGGGCAGCGGCGACGCGTGCAGCAGACACGTTCCTCGTCAATTCGAGCGCGAGAGGTTGAGCACGTGCGGGGGCGTGGACGGGAGCGTCCAGAAGACCGTGCCGTCGATGTTGAAGGTCAGGTCCGAGGGGCCCATGCCCGCGTCGATCGTCACGCGGAACGGGGGCTGCTCGCTCACCACCGTGTACGCGTGCGACAAGATCGTGAGCGGCCCGCGCGCGAGGGTGACCGCGTCGTTGGTGAAGGTCACGGCGGCGCCGGCCGCGTACGTCGCCGGATCGAGCGGATCGGTGGCCATGCCGGGCTGCGACGCGATCGCCTTGCCGTCGACGCCGATCACGTCCCAGCGCCCCACGATCGCCGCGCGCGGCGACGCCGGCAGCGGCGTGATCCGAAAGCCCGGGATCGGGATCCCCGCGATGGTGGTCGGCGTCGTGGTCGGTATCGTGATCGGTATCGCCGTCGGCTTCGTGGGTGTCGCGGTCGGCGGCGGCGCGGCGGTGGCCGTCGGCGCGGGGGTGGGCGCAGCGCTCGCGATCGGCGCAGCGCTCGCGATCGGCGCGGCGGCGCCTCGATCGCGCGGACCGCACGCGAGCAACGCCGCGAGCGGCGTCGCGACCAACAGTGGCAGGCGCAGGCTCGACACCCGCCGAGCATACCGCGCCGGGGCGCCGGGGCGCTCGCCGCCTACGCCCGCCGCGCGCGCAGCCCCCGGAGCCAGGGACGAACGCGATCGAGCACGGCGTCCCGCGTCAAGCCGAAGCGAACGGCGAGGTCCTTCTCGGGCGCCGAAGCGCCGAAGGTGTCGACGCCGATCGCGAGGCCTCGGTGGCCCACGATCGCGCGCCACGGCGTCGAGCGGCCGGCCTCGATCGCCACGCGCGGCGTGCCGTCGTCGGGCAGGACCTCCTCGAGCGCCTGCTCGCCGAGATCCTCGAGCGCCTCGAGGCACGGCGCGCTGACCACGCGCGGTCGCTCCCCCTCGCTCGCGAGGACCTTCGCGGCCTCGACCGCGAGCTGCACCTCGGAGCCGGTGGCGATCAGCGTCACGGTCGCGTCGGCGGGGTCGATCAGCCGGTAGGCGCCGCGCACGATCGCGCGCGGATCGAAGCCGGAGGCGCGCTCGAGCGTCGGCACCTTCTGCCGCGTGAGCACGAACGCGGTCGGCCCGTCGCGACGCTCGAGCGCATACACCCACGCCGCGGCGCACTCGAGCGCGTCGGCTGGGCGAACGACGCGCAGGTTCGGCACCAGGCGCAGCGCCGCCGTCTGCTCGACGGCCTGGTGGGTCGGACCGTCCTCGCCGAGGAAGATCGAGTCGTGCGTGAACACGAAGAAGACCTGCTGCTCCATGATCGCGGCGAGGCGGATCGCGGGGCGCATGTAGTCGCTGAAGACGTGGAACGTCGAGGTGATGGGCGCGAAGCCGCCGTGCACCGCGATGCCGTTCGCGATCGATCCCATCGCGTGCTCGCGGATTCCGTAGTTCACGTTGCGCCCGCCGAGCTCGCCGCGCGAGAGCACCGCGCTCCCCGCGATGTGGGTCTGGCACGACGACTGGAGATCGGCCGACCCGCTCTGCAGCCACGGCAGCGCCCCGGCGACGAGCTGCTCGAGCTTCGACGAGATCGCGCGCGTCGCGTCGGGCTTGGCCGCGAGCTGCTGCGCCGCGGCGAACAGCTCGCCCGCGAGCCCCGCGGGCACCGCTCGATCGCGCATCGCGTCCCACGTCGCGCGCGGCTCCGGGGCGAGCTTCGCGAGCCGCTCGTCGAACGCGCGCCGCTCGGCCGAGAGCTCCTCGGCGCGCCTGACGAACGCCTGCCGCACCTCCTCGGGCACCAGGAACGTCGGCTCTAGGGGCCAGCCGAGCGCCTGCTTGGTCAGCGCCGCCTCGTCCTTGCCGAGCGGGCTGCCGTGGGCCTTCGCGCTGTCGTGCTTGTTCGGCGAGCCGTGGCCGATGTGCGTGCGCGCGCAGATGAGCGAGGGGCGCCCCGTCTCGGCGACGGCGGCGTCGAGCGCGGCGCGGATCTGCGCGGGGTCGTGCCCGTCGATCGCCTGCACGAACCAGCCGTACGCCTCGAAGCGCTTCTTCGTGTCCTCGCTCTGGGACCACGCCGCCGGGCCGTCGAGCGTGATGTGGTTGTCGTCGTACACGAGCACGAGCCCGTCGAGCCCGAGGTGCCCGGCGAGCGCGCACGCCTCGTGCGAGACGCCCTCCTGCAGGTCGCCGTCGCCGCAGACGACGAAGGTGCGGTGCGTGAAGAGGCCCGGGAAGCGAGCCTTCAGCATGTGCGACGCGATGGCCATGCCGACCGCGTTCGCGACGCCTTGGCCGAGCGGCCCGGTGGTCGTCTCGACGCCGGGGGTGAAGTGCAGCTCGGGGTGGCCGGGCGTCTTGGAGCCGAGCTGGCGGAAGCGCTTCAGCTCGTCCATCGGCAGGTCGTAGCCGGTGAGGTGCAGCATGCCGTAGAGCAACATCGACCCGTGACCGGCCGACAGCACGAAGCGGTCACGATTCGGCCACCTCGGATCGCGGGGGTTGTAGCGTAGGTGCCGCGTGAAGAGCTCGAAGGTGAGGTCGGCGTTGCCCATCGGCATGCCGGGGTGGCCGCTGTTGGCCTTCTCGACGCCGTCGACGGC
>JAJXTK010000042.1 GCA_021783935.1 Myxococcales bacterium
CGACGCCAACGCGCTGACCGCCGTATCCACGAGCGAAACCATCCCAGGCTCCTTTCCGCAGTCCTTCGTCCGAGAAGGAGGCTGCCGTCGTCCCCAGACGTCGCAACCTCACGAGTGTCCGTCGAGTCTTCAGTGGCGAGCCCGCGTGAGCTACCCGCGAGGGGCTAGAACATCGAAGACCCGGGCGCGCGCGAGCCACCACCCGAGGAAGCGCGCCGCGGATGCGGAGCGCGACATTCGTGAAATCTCACGCTTGCTCGCCTCGGGACGTCGTGACTGTACGCGGCGGGGTCCGAGGGTGTCAACGTCGGCGCGGAGGGTACAACGAGGGCCGACCCGCGGAGGGCTCGAGGTCGCCGCTGCCGTCCTCGTGCGCAGGAATCCGCGCTCGGCGGACGATTTCACACGAGGCAAAACAAGGGGTTCCGCTGCCGAATGCCTCCTTGACCGACAAATCACCCTGGGTATCCTCCCCCCAAGACCTCGGTTTCTTGCGACTTTCTGCGCTCGAACCAAGCCTCGAAGAGGATCACTGCGATGGAGTGAGACGGCCTTGGCCGTCGCCGGGTCAGGTTTCGGGCCGATCGAAGATGCGACTGGAGCCGTGGCGGAACTTTCCGCGAGGCCACGGCTCGCGAGATCACTGCACCCGACCGAACGATAGCCCCCCATGTGGGGAAACCACCGTGAGCAAGCGGTGGGGAGGAGCAAAATGAGCGGTATTCTGGAGCACTTCAATGCTGGTGGTTGGGCGATGTGGATCATCCTGGGCTGGTTGAGCCTGGAGCTGGCCATCGTCATCGAGCGCTCGATCTACCTGTTCGGCTCCTCCATCTCGAAGGACGTGTTCCTGTCGACGATGCAGAAGTGCATCCTCGCGGGCGACGTTCAGAAGGCGATCAAGATGTGCTCGGCGGCCAACGCGCCGCTCGCCCGCATCGTCCAGGCCGGTCTCATCAAGGTGAACCGCCCCGACGAGGAGGTGCAGGCCGCGCTCGACGAGGCTGCGCTCCGCGAGCTGCCGCGCATCGCGACGCGCACCGGCTACCTCGGCCTCCTCGCGAACCTCGCGATGCTCTCGGGCCTCTTCGGCACCGTCATCGGCCTCATCAAGTCGTTCGGCGCCGTCTCGCGCCC
Organism: Myxococcales bacterium; assembly: GCA_021783935.1. GTDB lineage: Bacteria > Myxococcota_A > Polyangia > Polyangiales > JADJMO01 > CAIXWQ01. The sequence continues at coordinate 1,138 of JAJXTK010000042.1, forward strand.
GGGCGTCGATCAGGCCCAGAAGGCGACGCTGCTCGCCGAAGGCATCTCGGAGGCCATGAACTGCACCGCGTTCGGCCTGATCACCGCGATCTTCGGCCTCATCGGCTTCGCCGTCCTCAACGGCAAGACCCAGGGGCTCGAGGACGACATCAACGAGGCGACCGTCCAGGTCATGAACCTCATCGTCAACAACCGCCAGAAGGTGAACCTCGCGAACGTCCAGCCCGCCGCCGCGGAGTGATCCGTCGTCGGGAACTTTCGGTCGTTTCGTTCGGTCGGTGAAGAGCGCCCCGGGGCCGGCAAAGGCGCGGGCGTCGGGGCTCTCGGTGCAGGGGCGATAGCGCGAAGGAGCAGACGATGGGTGGCGTAGACGTCGGCGGCGGAGGCGGAGGCGGGCGACGGTCGGTCGACCAGGAGATCAACATGGTCCCCTTCATCGACCTCCTCTTGGTGACGATCTCGTTCCTCTTGGTCACCGCGGTCTGGTCGAGCATGGCGCGCCTGAACGCGAACGCGCAGGTGCCGAGCAACAAGCCGAACAAGACCGACCAGGTCGAGAAGAAGCAGCCGTCCGTGCTCCACGTGCGCGTGAGCGACAAGGACAAGAAGTTCAAGCTCGAGTGGCAGACGGGCACCAAGACCGACGACGTCGTCTCGATCGACATCGAGGAGGTCAACGGTCGCTACCCGAAGCTCGAGGAGGAGATCGGCAAGGCCTTCAAGACGGGCCAGGATCCGGTCCACAACCTGATGGGCGACGACGTCCGCTGGAACGCCGCGGAGTCGAAGGACCACGGCGCCGACAAGCTGAACCAGGCGATCCTCCACATCGACAACGCCTTCCCCTTCAAGGAGGTCGTCAAGGTGATCGACGCGATCTACTCGACCCGCCGCTACGTCTGCTTCGAGCCCGCGCCCGCTTGCTGCGGCAAGCCCGTGAGCGCCGGCTCCAACAAGTCGACCGAGGGTGGCTGCGAGCGCGGTGCGGAAGATGTCCCGGCCTTCAACGTCGCCTTCTCGGCGAACTGAGGAATCATGAGCGGCGGCGGCAAAATGTTCGACGTTCACCACGGCACCATCATCAAGCCGGGGAAACGTCTCATGCATCACATCCCGCTCGCGTTCGTGCGGCGGAAGGTCGGCGGCGCCGGGCGTCGCGGCATGGGCGGCTCGCTGAACCTCACCTCGATGATCGACTTCCTCATGGTCGTCGTCATCTTCCTGCTCTCGACGTTCAGCGTGTCGGGCGAGCAGAGCGTGCCCGAGAAGGTGAAGCTCCCGAACGCGAAAAACGTCCAGGAGCTCCTCGCGGCGCCGATGGTCGCGGTGTCGGGCGACGACATCTACGTCGACTCGAAGCCCGCGGGCACGATCCTCGAGGCGAAGGACGCGATGGCCCAGGGCAAGACCCAGGGGCCGGCGAAGCTCCAGGACCTCGAGACGAAGCTGAAGTACATGAAGGAGACGTGGATGAGCACCCACCCGGCCGGCACGCCGTTCCCGGGCATGGTGGTGCTCCAGCTCGACCAGAACCTTCAGGCGTTCGTGGTCAAGAGCGTCTTCTATACGTGCGCGCTCAGCGGCTACAACAACATCTCCTTCATGGTGAACAAGGCGGGCAAGCCCGGCGGCGGCGCGGAAGGCGGCGAGGCGAAGTAGCTCCTCGGACGAGCCCCCGATCGATGTCGGCGTGACGGATCCGCGCAGGCCTTCCTCGGAAGCCTGCGCGGCGTCGCTTAAGCCCCCCGAAGCTCGCCGAGCGGCGAGGAGCAACGGAAACGAACGTGTCGCAAGCAACCCGCACTCGCCCCCTTCCGGCGCGACGACCGCAGATCCCGTGGCGCTGGGTCTCTTTGGTGTTCGGGGGCGTCGCCGTGGCGCTGGTCTTCTACTTCGTGCGCGCCGATCGCCAGCTCAAAGCGGAGCGCACTCGGATCCTGCGCACGCTCTCCGGGATGAAGAGCTCGGTGGCGAACGACTACGGGAAGATCCGCGATCAGATCGACGCGTGGACCGTCGCCGCGGCGAGCAGCCCCTACCCCGGCGACCTGATCGACCGCGACGCGCGCGTGCTGAGCTGGCGTGAGCGACCGACGCTCTACCTGCGCTTGCGCGTGGAGGACGCGAAGACTGCGGACGCCGTGCACGCGAACGCGAAGGCGGGCGCGATCGACGCGGTCGCGAGCTGCCTGCTCCGAGCGCGCGCGGGGGGGCCATGGCCGTGGGGCGAGGTCGTCACGCGCATGGAGATGCTGGGCGTCGATTTCATCAACGACGTCCGCACGACGACCAACGACCTTCGGATGCGCAACCTCGCCTTCGCGCTCGACTACTACGCGAAGAACGACTTCCCGACGGTGCGCGACGCCGCGAAGCAGGCCGAGTATTTCCTGCTCGTGCTCGACGAAGATCCGACGCCGATGCCCTCGACGTCGGCCGCCTTCGGCGAGGGCGCCACCGCCGCGCAGCGGATCGCCGCGGTCCCCCACCCGATGCGTCTGCAGGTCTTCCGGCTCGTCGAGGGGCGCGAGATCCTGCGCGTGCGGCGCACGCCCGAGGCGAGCGTCGTGCAGGTGCAGGGAGACGTGGTGGGCCCGGCGGCGGGCGTGGAGCTGCGCAAGGCGCAGGCGCTCGGCTGCTCGTTCGCGACCGACGCGCTCGACACACTCGGAGAGGACCAGGTGCCGGCCATGCTCGCAGGCGCGCAACCCGCAATCGCCGCGCCCGCGCCCTCGACCTCCGCATCCGCCGCGCCTTCGGCAGCCGCGCCGAGCGCCTCGCCGTCCAAGCGGCCGTGAACGCGTCGCCGCGCACGACGGCCTGGTCGCGGCTCCCAGAGGCCGCGCGGCCGCTGATCTTCGCGCTGGTCGTGTCGTCGATCGCGACCGCGGCGTCGTGGCTCGCGCGCGACTCCATCGTCGCGACCCTCGTGGGCGGGGTCTTCCTCGGCGCGACGTGGCTGCTCGTCTTGCGTCGCCGCGACGCCGACGTGCACGCGTGGGGGCTGTCCCTCGGCGGCGTGCTCGAGCTGCCAGCGGCCCCGTGGTCGAAGACCGTGCGCGAGGCGATCGTCGCGCTCGGCTGGGCGGTCCTGATCGCCGCGCTCGTGTTCCCCCCCTTCGCCGTGGGCTTCGCCCGCTGGTGGGGCGTGCGAAGCCTCGCGTGGGCGGCGCCCACCAAGCCCCTCGACGCGGTGCTCGGCCAGCTCGTGGTGATCGCGCTGCCGGAGGAGGCGTTCTTCCGCGGCTATTTGCAGAGCGCGCTCGATCGCGCCTGGCCCAGGCGCCTGCGCCTGTTCGGCGCCGACGTGGGGCTCGCGCTGATCGTGTCGAGCGCGATATTCGCGCTGGGCCACCTCGCGACCGTGCCCAATGCGGGGCGGCTCGCCGTCTTCTTTCCGAGCCTCGTGTTCGGCTGGCTGCGCGCGCGCACCGGCGGGATCGGCGCGGGGCTCGCCTTCCACGCCATGTGCAACCTGCTCTCGGACGGGCTGTTCCGAGGGACGGGAGCGCACTGAAGACGAGCCGTGCGCCGCGCGATCGACCACCGCCTGCTGACGGTCACAGTCTCCGCAGGCCGTTTCTCAACGGCCTGCTAGCAGGCTGTGGAGTTTCTCCGAGACCGGCCGATCCTCTCCCGGGTCATGCCGCGCTCTCCCGCGCGATCGACCACAGCCTGCTGACGGTCACAGTTTCCGCAGGCCGTTTCTCAACGGCCTGCTAGGAGGACGCCCCCGCGGGGGGCTTGGAGGCCCCGGGCGGACGCAGGCCACGGAGCATGCGCAGGTACATTTGCGCCGTCTTGTGATCGGGATCCTGCGCGAGGACGTCCTGCAGCTCGCCTTCGGCCACGAGCCGCTCACCGGCGGCGATCATCTGCACCGCGAGGGCCACGCGCGCCGGCGCGTAGCGAGGGTTCGCGATCTTCGCCGCCTCGAACTGCGCGCGCGCGCGCGCCGCGTCGCCGAGGTCCTTGTAGAGCATGCCGAGGCGGTAGCGCAGGTCCGCAAACGTCGGGCAGAGCGCGACGGCCTTCTCGAGCTCGGGGACCGCATCGTGCGGCACGCCGGCGTCGAGGTACGCCTGCCCGACCTCCGCGTGCATGTTGGCGATCTTGCCCCGCACGAACGTGTCGAGCCCGCTGTCGTCGGCGCGCTTGGCGCTCGTCGCACGCTCGTGCACCTTGCGCGCGAGATCGTACTTGCCTGCGTCGTTGTACGTGACCGCGAGGTTGAGCGCGGCCTCGGTGTAGTTCGGGTTGATCTCGAGGGCGCGCCCGAAGCGCTTCTCGGCCTCCGCGTGGTCGCCCCGCTCGGAGGCGGCGACGCCGAGCATGTTGTGGACGTCGGCGAAGCTCTCGGTTGCCTCGAGGATCTGGCGCAACAGCGGCTCCATCTTGTCGAGCTCGCGCCGCTCGTAGTGCTCTCGCGCAATCCTGAGGATTTGCTTGACCCGCTCGTCCATGCGCCGGCGAGTCTACCCCGAAAGCCCCCTCGAAGGGCCAGCGCGCGACAAGATCGTCGCGAGCGCGCCCACGTCCGCCGGGCGCTCGACGTCGTCGTCGCCCACGATCCGCCCCTCGAGCAGGGCCAGGCCGCCGTGCCCCGCCGCGATCACCGCGCGCCCGCCGAGCACGCGCCCCTCGCCGGGCTCGACGCCTCGCGGGCGCTCGACGACCTCGACGCGCGTGACCACCACGGCCGCCTCGCCGATGAACGTCCAGGCCCCCGGGTACGGCGCGGCCGCACGGACGCGACGCGCGATCCGATCGGCCGACGCGCGCCAATCGATCTCGAGCAGCTCATCGCCGGGCGCGGGCGCCTCAGTGACCGCGCTCTCATCCTGGAGCGCCTCGGCGACTCGCTCCCCCGCCGCGAGCCGGCCGGCCAGCTCGCGCACCAGGCCGAGCGAGGGGCCGTCGAGCGCCCTCGCGAGCTGCCACGAGCTCCAGCGCGGATCGATCGGCACGACGCGCCGGCCGAGCAGCGCGCCGGTGTCGTACTCTTCGGCGAGCCGGTGGGCCGTCACGCCGGTAGTAGCGTCGCCCGCGTCAATCGCCCAAAAGTAAGGGTCGGGACCGCGCCATCGCGGCAACAGCGACGGGTGCACGCCGAAGCCCCCGAGCGGAGCTGCGGCGATCAGCGCGGCGGGGATCTTCGTCGTCCAGAACCACGACACCACGAGATCGGGCCGCGCCTCGTGCACGCGACGGACGTAGGTCTTGGCGAGCGTCGGCCTCACATCGACGCGCGCATCGCCCAGCAATGCGCGCAGACGTCGGGTGCCGGGCGCGCCACGACGGCAGATCCCCGCGAGGACGATCTCGTGACCGTCCTCGGCGAGGAGCAGCGCCGCGATGGGCAGGCCGAGGAAAGCGATCCTCAGGCCGGCCACGGCTACTGGATCGCGATCCCGAGCGTCTTGCGCACGCCGAAGTACTGATCGCTCACCGCGTACTGGATCAGCTCCTTGAGCTTCTCCGACGGCGACAGCTCGCCGGCGACCATCGGCTCGGCGCGGATCAGCTTGGCCGCCATCTCGAGGTCGCCGCAGAGCACGAAGCCCGCGCGCGTCGCCGTGATTTCGGACGTCTGCATCCAGCGCTTGATGTCGGCCTTCGCGCCGGCGTCGACGAAGTGCTTCACCACGAGCCGCAGGCCGTCGGCCTGGATCGGCTGCATGTACTTCACGAGCTCCTGGGCGACCGGCGTCACGCCCGCGGCGATGTCCTGCGGCAGCGGGAACTCCGGCGAGACGATCTTCATCGCCGCGAACAGGAGCGTCTTGAGCTCGCTGAGCGAAGGGAAGAGCGTCTTGAGGTAGTGCTCGCCGCGGTAGTACGTGAGGTGCTTGCCGATCAGGAACATCAGCTCCTGCGGCGTGAAGCCCGAGAGCACCGAGGAGCCGGCCACCGACGACGGGGGATCCATCGGCGCCACCGTCAGCGCGCCCGGCACGTCGTTGCGCACGTACAGCTGCGGCGGCGTGATGTTGAGCACCTGCGCCGCGAAGAAGAACGACTTCGCGAAGGTCACGGTCGTCGACGCGGGGTCCTGGAGGAACTTGCGCGGGAGCTCCGGCAGCTGGCGGCTCCCCTTGAGCTGCAAGAGCTTCGCCGTGCGCGCCGACGGCGTGATCATCTCGAAGATCTTGCCGAGGATCTTGTCCTGCTCGGGGTGGAAGATCGACCGCACCCAGACGTCGTTGTCGAGGCGCGCGCGGAACTGCAGCATGCCCTTGGGGCGACGCTCCTCGAAGAACGTGCGCTGATCGCCGTCGGCCTTGTTGAGGAAGGCGAGCGCGGCGGCGATGCACCAGGCCTGATCGAACTGGCCCGCCTTCATGTAGAGCTTGTAGAGCGCCTGGTACGGATCGACGCGCATCGGGTCGCGCGCGAGCACGTCCTGCAGCTCCGCCACCGCCTTGTCGAGCTGGTTGTTGCGCTCGTAGAGCTCCGCGAGGATCTGGCGCTCGACCATGTCCTCGGGCTTGAGGCGCGAGGACATCTTGAACGCCTCGACGCCCGCCTCCGGCTGACCGAGGCGGTCGCGGTAGATGAGGCCGAGGCCGTGCCAGAGGCTGAACTCGAGGTCGTTCTGCCCCTTGTTGGCGATGCGGTGGAGCATCTTGCGGTAGGCCCGCTCGAGCCCCTTCCAGTCCCTCTGCTGCGTGAGGATCTTGTTGATCGCCTCGAAGGCCTTGAGGAACGTCGGATCCTGATCGAGCGCCTGGTTGAAGTACTCCACCGCGGAGTCGGGGTTCTCCTCCTTGTCGCGATAGAGCTGCGCCATCGTGTAGAAGTACTTCGACTTGCGCTCCGCGTTGGCGTCGAGCGCCGCGATGCGCTCGAGCATCTCGATCATCTTCGACCAGCTCTCGGCCGCCTGATAGTGCTGCAGCAGCTTGTGCAGCAGCTGGTGATTCTCGCGCTTGAGCTCGAGCGCCTCCTCGAGCGCCTCGATGGCCTTGCCGACGTTCTTGTCCTGGTCGGCCCAGACGTCGCCGATCTCGACGAGCAGCTTGAAGCGCTCCTCGCCGTCCATCACGTTGTCGAGGATCTGGCGCTTGTACTCGACGACCTGCTTCCAGTCCTTGTTGTCTGCGTAGACGCCGACGAGGGCCTCGAGGGTCGAGCGGTGCGACGGATCGATCTCGAGCGCCTTCTCGAAGTTCGTGATCGCCTGACGCGCCTGCCCCTGCTTGCGCTTGATGGCGCCGAGCCGGAAGTAGACGTCGGTGCGCGCCTCGTTCTCGGACTCGTCGAGGCTCGTGAGGACCTTCTGGTAGTTCGAGAGCGCGGCGGGCCAGTCCTCGAGCGCGAAGGACGTGTCGGCGAGGCCGCGGACGACCTCCATATCGGTCGGATCGAAGTGGAACGACTGCTGGAACGCCTTGAGGGCGCGGTCGTGCTTCTCGAGCGCCTGGAGCGTGCGGCCGTACATCGCGAACAGCCGGTGCTGCTCCGGCTTCTCGCGCTTGCTCGCCTTGCGGGTGAGCAGGTCGAGCAGCGGCTCTGCGCGGTCCCACGACTGGTTGTTCACGAACTCGTCGGCGAGCGGCAGGGCGGCGTCCTCGTTCTCGGGATCGGCCGCGTAGGCCGCCTCGAACGATTGGATCGCCGCCTCGTGCTCGCCGAGCATCTCGTCGCGCAGCTTGCCGAGCTCGACGAGCAGCTTGGCCCTCTGGCGCGGCGCCGGCGTGTTGTTCTGCTCCTGCTCGTAGAGCTGCGCGGCCTCGTACCAGTCGGCCGTGTCGAGCGCGATTTGGCGCAGGGCCGCGATCGACGGCACGTGGGTCGGATCGAGATCGAGCGCGGCGCGGAACTTCTCCTGCGCGGTGACGCGGTCACCGAGCTTCTCGTCCTGCGCCTTGCCGATGCGATACAGCATGTCGACCTTCTGCGCAGTGTCGAAGGTCAGATCGGCGACGCGGGTCATCGCGTCGAGCGCAGAGGAGGTCTCGCCCTGCTTGTCGTAGAGCTTCGAGAGCGCTTCGAGCGCCGGCACGTGGTTCGGATCGATGTCGGTGACGTTGCGGTACGCGTCGACCGCGTGCTCGACGTCGTCGATCTCGTCCGCGTAGACCTTGCCCATGGCCAGGTACATCTCGATGCGGACCTGGTCGTCCGTGGTCGCGGCGATGTGGCGGTCGTAGGCGGCGACGAGGTCCTGCCAGCGACGAAGCTTCGAGTAGCAGCGCTCGACGGCGCGATACGCCTCGTCGTTGTTCGGGTCGATCTCGAGCGCCTGCTCGAGGCGCTGCGCGGCGACGTCCGGCTTGATGAAGTGGTCCTCGAGGAGCGCCGCGAGCTGCAGCAACACCGCCACGCGCTCACGCTCCGTCTGCACCGCCTCGAGCTCCGCCTCGAGCAGCGAGAGCAGGCGCGGCCAGTCCTGCGTCTGCTGGTAGACGACCTTCAGGCCGCGCATCGCGACGATGTTGGTCGGGTCGCCCTCGAGCACGTCGCGATAGAGCTGGCCCGGCCGCTCGAGCTCGCCCTGCTGCTGGACGTAGATGCCGGCGAGCTTGATGCGCGTCGGGTTCAGCTCGCTCGGCTCGGCGCGCGTGCCGACCTTCCGCTCGAGGATGTCGATGATCTCGCGCCAGTTGCCGCGCGGGATCCAGATCGCCTCGAGCAGATCGATCGCGGGCTGGTAGCCCGGGTCCACGTCGAGCGCGCGCTTGTAGAAGACGAGCGCCTGCTCCTGCTGCCCCTTGTGCCGCTCGAGCAGCTCGCCGAGCTCGACGCAGATCTCTTTGCGATCCTTCTCGGCCGTCGCGATCTCGAGGGCCTGCGTCAGCGACTGCCCGACGTTGTCGATGTTGCCCGCCTTGCGGTGCAGGCTCGCTACCTGCCGGATGACGCGGACGTTGTGCGGGTCGAGCTTCTGGACCTGCTGGAAGTACGGCATCGCCCACTCGGGCTTGCCGATGTCCTCGCCGTACCACTTGGCGAGGCGCAGCATGAGCGAGATCTTCTTCGGCGTGTCGGCCTGGATCTCGGGCTCCTTGAGCCACGCGTTGGCCGTCTGGAGCAGGTCGCCCCAGCGGTTGGTCCCCTGCGCGACCTTCTCGAGCAGCTTCACCGTCTCGTCGTCGTCGAAGTCCTCGCTGAGCGCGTTGACGAGCACGTCGAAGGCCTGGTTCGCGTCGTCGAGCTTCTCGTCGAGGACCCTGCCGATCTTCCGATACAGCTCCTCGCGCTCGGGCACCTCCTGGGCGTGCTCGAGCTTCTGCACGTACAGCTCGGCGAGCTCGGCCCATCGCTCGGCGGCGGTGTGCAGGCGTTCGAGCGTGACGAACGCGCGCTCGTTGGTGGGATCGAGCTCGATGACCTTCTGGTTCGCCTCGGTCGCCCCGTCGGGCATTCCGACCTGGTCGTGCCAGAGATCGGAGACCTCGAAGTACTCGCGGAGCTTCTCCTCCGCCTCGGCGAACGCGGCGGCACGCTGCATCTTCACGCCGATGACGTCGGTCCACTGCTCGTCGTGGCGGTAGATCGCCTCGAGAGCGGCCATGGCCTCGAAGTCGCCCGGGGCGATCTCGAGCAGCTTGCGCCACGAGTCCGCCGCCTCGATCGGCTGGTCGAGGATCTCGCCGTAGGTCTTACCGAGCTCGCGGAAGACCGCGACGAGCTCCTCCTCGTCGACGAGCCGCGCGGCGCGCTCGACCAGATTCTGCAACGCCATCACCAGCTCGGCGTGGTCGCCCTGGCGTCGGCGGATGTCGGCGATCGCGCGCAGCGCGCCGACGTGCTCGAAATTGATGTCGAGCACCCGCATCCATTCGTCGGCCGCCAGATCGTCGCGCCCGAGCCGCTCGGTGAAGATGCGCGCGCGCCGCGCCAGGTTCGCGGCCCGGTCGGCGTCCTCGGTCGACGCATCGGCCTGCCGCTCGAGGACGTCGACAAGCTCCGGCCACTGCTGCTGCCGCTCGTAGAGCGCCGCGAGCGCGCCGAGCGCCTCGGGGTCCTCGCCGCGTAGATCGAGCACGCGCTTCCAGAGCTCGACCGCCTTCGGCATGTCGCCGAGCGCCTCGCTCGAGAGGTTCGCGATCTTGGCGAGGATGTCCGCCTCGGCGACGTCGCCGACGGCGTTCTTGAGCTCGCGCTCGTGGACCGCGAGCAGCTCGGGCCACGCGCCCTTAGTCTGATAGAGGCGCGCGAGCGCGGCGATCGCCTGCTCGTGGCTCGGCTCGAGGTCGTCGAAGATGCGCCGATAGGCCGCGATGGCGTCGTCGGTCCGCCCGAGCGACTCCTCGTAGACCTGGCCGAGGCGCGCGAAGAGCTCGACGAGATCGAGCGGCTCCTCGGTCGCCTTGGTGCGCTGCACGAGGATGTTGGCGAGCTGCTCGGAGGCGCCCCACTGGACGTAGATCCGATCGAGGTTCTCGAGCGCGTTCTGGTCCTTCGGATCGACGCCGAGCACGTAGCGGTACGTCTCCTCCGCCTTCTGCTGATCGCCGAGCTGCTCCTCGAACGTGCGGGCCAGCTTCGCGCCCACCGAGCGGACGACCTCGGGATCGGTGTTCTCGCCGATCACGTCGGCGTAGGCGTTGGCGAGCGAGTCGTACGCCGAGATCGTGCCCGCGAGCCGCTCGGCCTCCTCGTGCGCGCGCTCGTCGAGCGGGACCTCGCGGAAGGCGCGGGTGTTGGCCTGCAGCGCCGCCATCGGATCGGCGAGGCGCTCCTCGTGCAGCTCCGCGATTCGGTAGTACATCGCGAGGCGCTCGGCCTTGTCGGTCAGGTGCCCGAGCTGGGCCTCGTAGACCTTGGCGAGCTTCTCCCACTGATCGAACTGCCGATAGAGCGGCTCGAGGATCTCGCCGATCTCGAGCTGCTTGTGGCCCGCCGCAAAGATCGCCTCGAGACGACCGAGCGCGCGGGTGTGCTCCGGCTCGACGGCGAGCACCTCCTTGTAGGCGATGATCGCCGCGTCGAGATCGCCGAGCCAGCGCTCGTAGACCTCGCCGAGGCGGTGCTTGAACTCGAGGATCTCGTCGGGCGTCTGGCCGATCTCGGCCTCGCGCGCGAGCACCTGCGCGAGGTCCTGCCAGCGCTCGGCCTGCGAGAAGAGGCGGTCGAGCGCGCGCACCGCCGACTGGTTGTCCCCCTCGACCGTGAGCACGCGGCGATAGCGGGCGACCGCCCCCTCGAGATCGTTCAGCTGGACCTCGAAGATCTGCGCGACGCGCAGGCCGAGCTCGACGAAGCGCGGCGGATCCTCGGCGAGCTTATCGAGCTCGGCGTCGTAGAGCCGGCCGACCTCCGGCCAGCGGTTGGTCCGATCGGCGAGCGACTCGAGGGCGACGAGCGTGCTCTGGTTCGAGTTGTCCTCGACCAGCGCGCGCGCGTACGTGTCGAACGCGCGGTTCGGATCCTGGAGCTGATCGTCGTAGAGGCGCGAGACGCGGTGGAGCAGCTCCACCTTCGTGAGGTAGTCCTCGGCGTACTTGACCTGCACCTCGAGCACCGACACCAGGCGCGCCCACTCCCCGGCGCCCTCGTAGATCGGCTCGAGGGTCGTGGCGGCCGCGAGCGGCTCGACCTGACCGTCCTTGAGGCCCTCGAGGCGCCGCAGCGTGGGCGCGTGCGTGGGCTCCGCGTTGAGCACGTCGCGATAGAGCTCGATCGCGCGCGCGACGTCGGCGAGGTGCGTCTCGTACAGCTCCGCGATCCGATACTGGTAGGAGATCGTCTCGGAGGGGTTGCTGCAGAGCTCGCTCTCGCGCTGGAGGATCGACAGGAGCTCGGGCCAGTTCTGCGAGGTCTGGTAGAGCACGTCGAGCCGTCCGAGCGCGGTGAGATCCGCCGGGTCGAGCTCGAGCACGCGCTGGTAGGTGTCGATCGCATTGGCGACGTCCCGCAGCTCGCGCTCCCACACCGCGCCCATCTGATAGAGGACGCGCTTCTTGTCGTCGGGATCGACGACCAGATCGGCCTTGCGCTGGTAGACGTCGAGCAGCTCCGCCCAGCGCTGCAGCTCGAGGAAGTGCTTCATCAGCGCCTCGAGCGCGCGCTCGTCCTCGGGATCTAGCTCGAGCACCTTGCGGTAGACCGCGATCGCCGGATCGGCGCGCTGCAGGACGTCCTCCTCGATGGAGGCCGCCGAGAAGAGCGCGGCCTTCTTGTCGTCGAGAACCTCGAGGATCTCCGCCTTGCGCTGCAGGATCGCCGACAGGTCGGCCCAGCGCTCCGAGAGCTGGAAGAGGCGCTCGAGGGACTCCGCGGCGCCGAGGTTGATCGGATCGAGCTCGAGCACCCGGCGATAGCGCGCCACGGCCCCCTCGAGGTCTTGCAGGTTCTCCTCGTGCACGCGCGCGGCCGCCGTCTGCAGCGTGCTCGCGAGCGTCGCGTCGGTCACCGCGGCGGCGCGCGCGTCGAGCACGGCGGCGAGATCCGCGAAGCGACCCGTGGCCTCGGCGAGGCGGTGGAGCCCCGCGAGCGTGCTCTCGCTCGCCGGGTCCTCGACGAGCGCGCGCGCCATCGAGTCGAACGCCTGCGAGGGCTGATTGCCCTGGTCCTCCCAGAGCTGCGCGATCTGGTGCAGGAGCTCCACGCGGCGCGCGGGGTCGTCGCTGCGACGGACCTGCACCTCGTAGACGCCGACGAGCTTCGCCCAGTCTCCGAACGACTTGTAGAGCGGCTCGAGGATCTCCGAGATCGCGAGCTCGTACTTGTCGACGGCGCCCAGGCGCTCGAGCGCGGAGAGCGCGGGCACGTTGGTCGGCTCGCGGTCGAGCACCTGACGGTAGATCTCGATCGCCTGCTCGACCTCGCCCATCTTCGTCTCGCGCAGCTGCGCGAGGCGGAGCATGAACCCGACCTGCGCGTCGTCGGTCTCGGCGAGGCGCAGCTGCGTGTCGAGGTTCTCGGCGAGATCGTCCCAGCGCTCTTGCCGCTCGTAGAGACCGTCGAGGGCCACGAGCGCGACCTGCGAGGCCGGCTCTATCGCGAGCACCTCGCGAAAGGAGGCGATCGCCTCGTCGGGCTTGCCGAGCTTCTCCTCGTAGATCGAGGCCATGCGCGCGTAGAGCGCCTCGCGCGCCGACGCCTCGTCGGTGAGGTCGATGCGCTTCTGCACGACGTGGATGAGATCGGTCCAGCGCTCGGTGCGCGAGTAGAGCTGCTCGAGGGCCGCGAGCGCCTCGCCATCGGCCGGGTCGAGCGCGAGCACCCGTCGGTAGCTCTCGGCCGCGGCGTCGACCTGGCCGAGCGTGGTCTCCTGGAGCGCCGCGACGCGGAACCAGTAGTCGCGCTGCAGCGAGGGGTCGCTCGCCCCCTCGGCGAGCCTCGTGAAGACCTCGACGAGCTTGTCGTTGGCGTCGGAGAGCTTCGCGTACTGCTCGAGCTCGGCGCGCGCCTCGGCGTGGGTCGGATCGACCGCGAGCGCGCGGGCCTGCGCGTCGAACGCGCGCTTCGGATCGCCCATCATGCCGGCCGCGGTGCGCGCGGTCTTGCGCAAGAGCTCGACCTTCTCGGCCGGATCCTGCGTCGCCTTGGCGAGGATCTCGAGCACGCCGCTCAGGCGCTCCCAGTCGCCGCGCGCCTCGTAGATCCCCTCGAGGATGCCGGCGACCTCGCCGGTGATGTCCGGGTTGGCGAGCATCCCCTCGAGCGCCGCGCGCGCCCCGTCGTGGGAGGGATCGAGCTGCAGGATCTCGCGGTAGTTGTCGAGCGCGCCGCGCACGTCCGCGAGGTGCTTCTCGAGCGTCGAGGCGAGGCGGAACTTCAGGTCGACGATCTTGGTCTCGTCGGCCTCCAGCTCGAGCCGCCGGCGGAGCACGTCGACGTAGTCGGGCCACTCCTCGAGCCCGCGATAGAGCTCGTCGAGGGCCGCGAGCGCGCTCGCGTCCTCGGGCGCGTCCTCGAGGACCTCCTTGTAGGTCGCGACGGCCCTCTCGGGCTGCTTCAGCTCCTCGACGTAGACGCGCGCGACGGCGTAGAGGATCTGCCGCCGCGCGTCGGCGTCGGGCGCGAGCTCGCGCTTCTTCTCGTAGATCGCGAGCAGCTCCTGGTAGCGCGCGGTCTGGCGATAGAGCCGCTCGAGCGCCGTGAGCGCGCCGGCGTTGGCGGGATCGGCGTCGTAGACGGCCTTGAACTGCGCGATCGCCTCGTCGATCTTCTGCACTTCGTCGACGAAGACGCGCCCGAGGCGCAGGCGCAGCCGCGTGACCAGCTCTGCGTCGGCGGCCTTGGCCTCGATGACCCGCTCGTAGGAGGAGATGACCTCGTCCCAACGGCTCGTCGCCTTCGCGAGGCGCTCGAGATCGTCGCCGCTCAGATCGTCCTCGGGCCCGAGCTCGAACGCCGACTTGAAGCGATCGAACGCCTTCGCCGCGTCGTGGACCTTCGCCTCGTAGAGCCCCGCGAGATCGCGCAGCAGCTCGAGCCGGCCGTAGTCGTCCTCGACGTGGCCGAGCCGGACCTCGTGCGCCCTCGCCAGCGCCGCGGCGTTGCCGGCTGCTTGGTAGATCGGCACCAGCGCCTCTGCGGCGCGGAGGTTCTGCGGATCGAGCTCGAGGATGCGCTCGTAGGCCTTGGCGGCGCGATCGGCCTTCTGCTTCCGATCGTTCCAGAGCTGCGCGATCTTGAAGAGCAGGCTCGCCTTCGCCTCGACGGCGGTCTCCTTGGCCTCCTGCGTCTCGAGCACGCGGATGAACTCGTCCCACTTGCCGCTCTCGGCGTAGAAGGTCTCGAGATCGTCCCAGCGGTGCGTCGCGAGGTACTTCTTCTTGAGCGCCTCCTGCGCCTGCTTGTCGTTCGGATCGAGGGCCAGCAGCTTGCGCCACGCCTCGACGGCCCCCTCGTCGTTGCTCAGACGGTCGCCGTAGATCGTGCCGAGCTTCTTGAGCGTCGCGACCTTCTTCGCGCGATCGGAGACGAGCTCGGCCTCCTTCTCGAGGATGCTGGCGAGAGCCTCGAAGTCCTTGGCGCGCTCGTAGAAGCCGCCGAGCTGCGTGATCGCCTCGACGTTCTCGGGGTCGTTGTCGACGACCTCCTTCCAGTACGCGATGCAGACCTCTGGCTTCTTGACCTTCTCGGTCGCGAGGCGCGCGAGCTCGGCGAACTTGGCCGCACGACCGGCCCCGGCAGGCAGCTCGTCGGCCTCGTGCCGGCGCAGCGCGAGGAGCTTCTCGAACTCGCGCCGCGCCTCGTACGCCTTGACGAGGAAGTCGATGGCGACGGCGTTGTTCGGCTCGATCGAGCGCACGAGCTCGAAGGCCTTGATCGCCTCGACCTGGTTTCGAAGCTGGTTTGCGTAGATGTCGGCGGCGCGCAGCGAGGCCTCGATGCGCTCGAACTCGTCGCCGAGAACGGCGACGAGCGCGACCAGCGTCTTGGCGACGTCGCCCCAGCGCTTGGCCGCTTCGAACTTCGCGAGCTGCGCCTTGAGCTCGTTCGCCTTCGACTCGTCGGGCGCGTGGGCGTCTTCGGCCTCCTTGTGCGCGACGGACGCCGGCGCGGGGGTCGCCGCGTGCGCCTCGTGCGCCACGGCGACGGGCGCGGGCGACGGCGTGGGCGCCGGTTCCACGTGCGCCGGTTCGAAGCGCGCGGGCTCCGCGTGCGCGGGCGGCGGCGGCGCAGGGCGCTCGGACGCGGCGGGCGCAGCCGGAGGGACCGACGGCGCCTTGGCGGCAGCCGCCTCGGCGCCGGTGAGCTTCTCGCCGATCTGCAGC
>JAJXTK010000621.1 GCA_021783935.1 Myxococcales bacterium
GCGCGATCCCGGCGAACCTCCTCGAGAGCGAGCTGTTCGGACACGTGCGCGGCGCGTTCACCGGCGCGGAGCGAGATCGCAAGGGGCTCTTTCGCGAGGCGGAGGGGGGCACGATCCTGCTCGACGAGATCGGCGAGATGCCGCTCAAGATGCAGGCGGGGCTGCTCCGCGTGCTGCAAGAGAAGACAATGCGCCCGGTCGGCGGCAACCGCGAGGAGCCGGTCGACGCGCGCGTCATCTGCGCGACCAACCGCGATCTCGAGGAGATGGTGCACAAGGGCGCCTTCCGCGAGGACCTCTTCTACCGCATCAACGTCGTCGCGCTGCGCGTGCCCTCGCTCCGTGAGCGCGCCGAGGACGTGCCGCTGCTCGTCGATCACTTCCTCGGGGTGTTCGCGGCGCACTACCGGCGCGATCGCAAGGCGGTCTCGCGCGAGGCGATCCAGCGCCTGCAGCGCCACGGCTGGCCGGGCAACGTTCGGCAGCTCGAGCACGCGCTGTTGAACGCGTTCGTGCTGTCGGAGGGCGCGCAGATCGAGGCGGCCGATCTCGCCCTCCCCGAGCCGCGCCCGGCGTCGATCGCGCCCCCCCCGCGCGCGCCGACGAGCGAGGCGCCGCCGTCGAGCCTCGCGGCGCACAAGACCACCGAGAAGGATCGCATCCTCGCGGCGCTCGAGCAGGCCGGCTGGAACCGCCTCAAGGCCGCGCAGCTGTGCGGCATCCCGCGCCGCACGTTCTATCGCCGCCTGCGCGAGTACGGCATCCAGGGGTGATGTCACGTCCCTGCTCGTGCTAGACGCGCGGTCGTGTCGGCGGAGGCGCTCGCCTTCTTCTCCAAGTGCTTCCCCTCGATCTTGTCGATCGTGGATCCGCTCGCCTTGGTGCCGATCTACCTCGCGATGGTCGGCGGCGAGGCGCGCGCCGAGCAGCGGCGCGTCGCGATGCGCGCCACGGTGACCATGACCATCGTGCTCGCGACCTTCGCGACCGGCGGCGAGGTGCTCTTCCACTTCTTCGGCATCACGATCCCGGCGTTCAAGATCGCCGGCGGCGTGCTGCTCTTCTTCAACGCGCTCGAGATGATCCACGCCAAGGCGCTCGAGTCGCGCGCGACGGCCGAGGAGCAGAGCGAGGCGAAGACGCGCGCCGACGTCGCCATCATCCCGCTCGGCATCCCGCTGTTGTCGGGCCCGGGCGCCATCGCCACCGCGACGATGTGGTCGACGCGCGCGCGCACCATCGCCGATCGGCTGGCGCTCTACGGCTCGATCCTCGCCGTCGCGATGGTCACGATCGTGGCGCTGTTCTTCGCGAGCGGGCTCGTGCGGCTCTTCAAGCAGACCGGCATCAACATCGCGACGCGCGTCATGGGGCTCATCCTCGCGGCGACGGCGGCGCAGTTCGTGGTCGACGGGGTGCGAGAGATCCTGCACCCCTGAGGCGCGGCGCCGCGACAAGTGATACGACCGCCGATCGTGAAGGCGCGCATCCTCGGGCTGCTGACTGCGACGATCCTGACCTCCGCGAGCGCGTGCAGCTCGTCCTCGGGCGGCGCCCCGACCTCGACGACCGACGCGGGCAGCGACAGCGGCGGCGTGACCGACTCGAGCCTCGGCGACGCGCTCGACGCCGCGCCGGACTCGGGCGGCGATCTCGGCTCGGACGCGGGCCTCGGCGACGCGCACGACGCCGCGGCCGACGGCGTGACCGACGCGGGTGGCGAGGCGAGCTCCGACGCCGGCTCGACGACCGCGACGATCCGCGTGCACTACCCCGCGGGCACGCACGCGATCACGATCCGCGGCGGCGCGCCCGGGCTGACGTGGACCGCGGGCGCGCCGACGTCAGCCTCTGGCGACACCTTCACGCTCACGCTGCCAGGGCTCGCGGCCGTCGCCGAGCTCAAGCCGCTCCTCGACGACACGACCTGGGCGCTCGGCCCCAACTACCACGCCTCGCCGGGGCAGACGCTCGACGTCTGGCCGCACTTCACGACGAAGCAGGGGAAGGTCGAGACGCTGATCGCGACGTTCCACTCGACCGTCTTGAACAACGATCGCGCCATCTACGCCTACCTGCCCCCGAGCTACGACGAGAACACCGACGCGCGCTTCCCGGTCGTCTACATGCACGACGGGCAGAACCTCTGGGCCGCGATGCCGCAGCTCGCCTTCAGCACGCCGTGGAACGTCGACACGGCCTTCGATGCGGCGTCGAACACCGGCACCTGCTCCAGCGGCGGCGTCGTCGGCTGGGGCGCGCAGCCGCTCGGCGGCACGCCCGTCGTGTGCAACGGCGACGGCGACTGCCCGTCGGGATCGTGCCGCACCTTCCCCGAGGCGATCGTGATCGGCGTCGCGAACACCGCCAATCGAATGTACGAGTACACGCCGACCACCGACCCGACCACGCCCGGCGGCGGCGGTGCCGACCAATACATCCAGATGCTCGTCGCGGAGCTCAAGCCGCAGATCGACGGCATGCTGCGCACGCGCCCCGACGTCGGCTCGACCTACCTCGCGGGGAGCTCGCTCGGCGGGCTGGTCACGGCGTACGCCGGGCTGAAGCACCCGGAGGTCTTCGGCGGCCTCGGCGAGCTGTCCCCTTCGACGTGGTGGAACAGCGACGTCATCGTGGGCGACGTGAACGGCACGCTGCCGGCGCCGAATCGCCCGCGCGTCGTGTACGTCGACTCGGGCGCGGGCTCGGTCGACGACGAGTCGGACACCGACTTGCTCGCCAACGCCTACCTCGCCCTCGGCTACGTCGACGGGGTGACATTCCGCCACGTCGTGCAGCCGAACGCGCAGCACAGCGAGGTCTACTGGGCCCAGCGCCTGCCGGGCGCGCTGCAGCTCTTGCTCGGCGAGCGCTGATCAGATCGCGCCCGAGAAGGCGAGCCCGAAGCCGGTCGGCGTCGGCACCGCCTGCACGCTCGCCGACTGCCAGCGGCCGTAGCCGACGCCGAGCGCGTTCGCGAGCACGGGGATCCCGACGCCGATCGCCAGCCCGACCGCGTCGCCCATCAGCGTCTCGCTGAGCCAGTGCTTGTCGGCCGCGACGCGCAGCCAGTCGGTCGCGAGCATGGCCGCCGCGCCGATCGCGATCGCGCCGCCGACGACCCAAGGGTTCTTGGGGAATTTCGGGTCGACGGCGAGCTTGCCGAGCGTGAGCCCGAGCCCCATCGCCGCGAAGGAGGCGTGGTCGCTCGGGTTGCCGTGGCGAAGCTCCGAGGTCGTGCAGTAAGGGTCGTACGCCGGATCGGCGAGGCACTCGGCGGCCATCGGGCGCAGGTTGTCGAAGCCCGCGCTGCCGAAGGCCGGCTTGAGCACGAAGTGGCTGGTCGTGAAGCCGAGGGCGATCGTGAGCGCGTCGATGGCGACCGCGCCGAGGGCGCCGCGCGCGTCGTGCAGCGCCATGAGCTCGTAGGCGTCGAAGGCGAGCGGCTCGGCGAGCGAGAGGCCGAGCGTGGCGTACGACGCCGCGTCGGCGCGGCTTCGCCCGGCGGCAGAGCTCGCGCGCGCGAAATCGCGGAAGGAGTTGTCGAGGCCGAGGCCCGAGACGCCGGGGGTCTCGGCGTGCGCGGCGTCGCCGATGAAGAGCGCGGCGAGCAGGGCGCCGCCGCCGGCGAGGGAACGGAGGGCGATCGATCTGGTCAAGGGGCCTCCCACGCCCTCGCCCCTGCGCGAAGACGACGCCGCGCACGATACAGCGAGCGCGTGGCGCGCGTCGCGTCGGCGCTGGGCGCGGCGTCGACGCAGGGCGAGCGCGCCGAGGGCGATCGAGG
>JAJXTK010000622.1 GCA_021783935.1 Myxococcales bacterium
CTCTGCGTGTTCGGGACCTATCACGAAGAGCTCGCGCAGAAGCTGGCGATCAAGCGCGGCCAGGAGGGTCTGTCCGAGCTCGAGCGCGCGGAGCTCGACAAGAAGATCCGCCGCCACAAGCGATCCGCGCGTCGCGTCACGCCGCTGCTCAAGTACTTCGGCGCAGAGAAGGCCGTCGAGATGGCGCGTCGCTGCGTCCAGATCCACGGCGGCGTCGGCTACACGAAGGAGTACGGCGCGGAGAAGCTCCTGCGCGACGCGATGGTCATGCCGATCTACGAGGGCACGAGCCAGATCCAGTCGCTCATGGCGATGAAGGACGCGCTGCTCGGCATCCTCAAGAGGCCGCAGGCCTTCGTCACGAAGATCGGCCAGGCGAAGTGGCGCGCGGTCTCGGCGCGCGACGAGCTCGAGCGGCGCGTCGCGCGCGTGCAGAGCCTCTCGCTCGCGGCGCAGCAGTTCCTGCTGACGCGCACGGCGGCAGGCAAATTCAAGGCGCTCGCCGACGTGCCGGTCGCCGAGTGGAAGGCGGCGCTCACGACCGGCTGGGATCCGAAGCGCGACTTCGCCCTCGCGATGCTCCACGCCGAGCGCCTCACGCGCATCCTCGCCGACGAGGCGATCGCGGAGCTGCTGCTCGGGCAGGCGAAGAAGCACCCCGAGCGCCGCGAGCTGCTCGCGCGCTTCCTCGATCGCGCGGAGCTCCGTTGCAAGTCGCTCCACGAGGAGATCACCACCACCGGCGCGCGCGTCCTCGCGTCGCTCCAAGACAAGGCCGCCGCCGAGGGCGGGGCCGACGCCGCGAGCTGACCTCGAGGAGGGCCGAATGTCGATCTCGCTCCGTCACGTGCTCTCGCAGGGGCCGGTGCTCGGCGCGCTCGCGCGCGTCGCGCTCGAGTCGCTGCACGCTCCGAAGACGGGCCCGGCGCCCAAGACCCCGGGGCCCTGGATCGAGGCGGAGCTGCCGCCGCGATCGGCCGACTTGCTGCGTGACTACGTGCGCCACGTCGGCGGCGATCCGAGCTGGTATCGCGGTCGCGTTCCGGCGAGCTTGTTCCCGCAGTGGGGCTTCCCGCTCGCGGCGCGCACGCTCGAGGGGGTGCCCTACCCGCTGGCGCGCGTGATGAACGCGGGCTGCCGCATCGAGCAGCGCGCGCCGCTGCGCGCCGACGTCCCCTTGCGGGTGCGCGCCCGGCTCGAGTCGATCGACGACGACGGTGCGCGCGCGATCCTCGTGCAGCGGGTCGAGACCGGCACGCGCGAGGAGCCCGCCGCGCTGGTGGGGGAGATTCGCGCCTACGTCCCGCTGGCCAAGCGCCCGACGAGCGGGCAGCCCGCGAGCACGCGCAAGCGCGCGGCGGTCCCCGTCGACGCGATCGAGCTCGCCTACCTGCGCCTCGGCGCCGACGCCGGGCTCGACTTCGCGAAGCTCACCGGGGACTTCAACCCGATCCATTGGATCGCCCCCTATGCGCGGATGTCGGGCTTCAAGGCGCCGATCCTGCACGGCTTCGCGACCTTCGCCCGCGCGATCGAGGCGCTCAACCGCGCGCGCTTCTCCGGCGATCCGCTGCGCCTCGCCACCTTCGACGCGCGCTTCACCAAGCCGCTCGTGCTCCCAGCGCGCGTCGGCGTCTACGTCGAGCGAGGCTCCCTCTGGGTCGGCGACGCCCCGGGCGGCGGCGCCTACCTCGAAGGAACGTTCACCACGCGAGAGTGATTGGAGAGATTCCCATGTCCGACTTCCTCGTCGACCTCGGCGCAAACCCCGCCGCGCGCAAGTTGATCAAGTCCCTCGGTCTGCCGCTGCCGCTGCCGCAGGCGCTTCTGCGCGAGCGTGGCGCTTGGAAGGCGCGGCCGCTGATGGACGCGAAGGTCGTGGTCGGCGCTGCGGAGGGGGCCGAGCTCGCGGCGGTCATCGCGGACAGCTTGTGCGAGGCCGGCGCCGATCCGTTCGTGCCCGAGGCGCTCCGCCCCGCCTTCCGCGACGCCGGCGAGACGCACGGTCGCCCCGCGCGACCCATCGAGGCGCTCGGCGAGTCGACCAAGATCGCGGCGGCCGTCTTCGACGCGAGCGGCGTCCGCGACGTCCTGGGGCTGCGCGCCGTTTACGACTTCTTTCACCCGCTGATCTCACGGCTCGCGACGTGCGCGCGGGTCATCGTCGTCGGGCGCGCCACCGAGGCCGTGCAGACCGCCGAGGCCGCCGCGGCGCAGGCCGCGCTCGAGGGGTTCGTGCGCTCGGTCGCCAAGGAGGTCGGGCGCAACGGCTCCACCGCGAACCTGATCACGGTCGGCTGGGGCGCGGAGGAGCGGCTGCCGCCGGTGCTGCGCTTCGTCGCCTCGCCGACGTCGGCGTTCGTGACCGCGCAGCCCTTCCGCGTGACCGACGCCGCGCGCGCCGTGGGGCGCGGCCCGCAGACGCGCGTCCTCGAGCGCAAGACCGTCCTGGTCACCGGCGCGGCGCGCGGGATCGGCGAGGCGACGGCGCGCACGCTCGCGCGCGAAGGCGCCCGCGTGGTCTGCCTCGATCGACCGGGCGACGACGCCGCGATCAGCCAGCTCGCGCGCGAGATCGGGGGGGTGCCGCTGCTCGTCGATCTGGCGGCGGACGACGCGCCGACGGTGATCGAGGAGGCCTTGCGCGGCCTCGGCGGCCTCGACGTGGTAGTGCACAACGCCGGCATCACGCGCGACAAGACGCTCGCGCGCATGAAGCCCGAGCAGTGGGACGCGGTGCTGGGCGTGAACCTCGCGGCGGTCGCGCGCGTGAACGCGGCGCTCGAGCCGCTGCTGCGCGAAGGGGGGCGCGTGGTCTGCCTCTCGTCGATCGCGGGGCTCGCCGGCAACGTCGGCCAGTCGGCGTACGCGGCGTCGAAGGCGGGCATCGTCGGCTGGGTGCGGGCGACCTCGGCGCGCCTCGCGCCGCGCGGCATCACGGTCAACGCCATCGCGCCGGGCTTCATCGAGACGAGGCTGACCGCGGCGATCCCGCTTGCGATTCGCGAGGCTGCGCGCAGGCTCTCGGCGCTCGGGCAAGGCGGCCTCCCCGAGGACGTCGCGCAGGCGATCACGTTCTTCGCGACCCCTGGCGCGCAGGGGCTCACCGGCACCACGTTGCGCGTCTGCGGCGGCGCGCTCGTCGGCGCGTAGGCGTCCGGCTTCCATCCCTGCCGCGAGCGCGAGCGAGCGGTCACCCACGTCTGGAGCTCCCATGGCCAAAGCACCCAAAGAGTCCCCCGCGCGTCGCGCCGTCATCGTCGCCGGCCGTCGCACCCCGTTCGTGAAGGCGTTCGGCGACTTCGTGAAGCTCGACACCATCGCGCTCGGCGCCGTCGCCGTCCGCGGGCTGCTCCAGCACGCCGGCCTGCGCTTCGATCAGGTCGAGTCGATCGTCTGGGGCGGCGTCGTCTTGCCGAGCGGCGCGCCGAACGTCGGGCGCGAGATCGCCCTCGACTTGCGGCTCGATCCGGCGTGCGAGGCGATGACCGTCACGCGCGCGTGCGCCTCGGGCCTGCAGGCGATCACGCTCGCGGCGGCCGCCATCGAGCGGGGCGAGTGCGAGATCGCCATCGCCGGCGGCAGCGACTCGACGAGCAACGCCGAGATCAAGCTCCCGCAGAAGGTCGTGCACGCGCTCGCGCCGTTGGCGCTCGGCAAGCCGACCCCCGCCGACTACCTCGGCGCGCTCTCGCAGCTGATGCCCATCACCGAGCTGCTCCCCGAGCGCCCGCGCATCGCCGAGCGCACGACCGGCGAGGTCATGGGCGAGGCGGCCGAGCGGAT
>JAJXTK010000623.1 GCA_021783935.1 Myxococcales bacterium
GCTCGACACGCTTCGATCGTACTGCGCCGCCGCCTCCCGCTCCCTTCCCCCGCACCGCGGGGGAAGGGCTGGGGATGGGGGCTGTTAGAACGCGACCACTCGCTCAGCAGGAGAACCACACCCCCTGGTCCCCCTCGCACGCCCTGGCGCGGGCCGGTCGCTCGTCGGTTCGGGTTGGGTGTCGGTGGCCATTGGGCGCCGCTGGGCCGCGGGCAGGGGGTGGGCGAGCGGAAGTTACGCGCCGGTTGACAGCGTCGGGCCCGCTCTGTAGAAGAACGCCCCACTTCGGAGACGCGGCCTCGCCGTGCTTCGGGGAACAGGCGCGTAGCTCAGTGGTAGAGCACTACCTTGACACGGTAGGGGTCACTGGTTCAATCCCAGCCGCGCCTACGAAGTAGGCGGAAATGAAGGCCGATCGCCGCGAGAGCGCGATCGGCCTTCGCGCATTTCCGGCCTCGGCGCGCGCGGTTCGCTTTGCCGCCCCTCGTTCGCCGTGACACGAGTGCGGCCGCTCCGATGGCCGAAAAGAAGACCCCCCGCGAGATCCTCGAGTCCAAGGGCCCGATCGACAAGGACGTGCTCGGCATCAAGCTGCGCGGCGTGAAGCCCGACGCGGCGCTCGTCGATCTGCAGACGCCGATCCCCCTCGACGCGCAGTTCGACCTCGTGCGCCGCGGCCAGAAGGAGGCGCTCGAGCTCATTCGCCACAGCTCGGCGCACGTGATGGCCGACGCCGTCCAGCGGCTCTTCCCCGGCACCAAGGTCACCTTCGGTCCGGCGACGGAGAACGGCTTCTATTACGACTTCGATCGCAAGGGGGGCGCCTTCAGCGACGAGGACCTCGCCAAGATCGAGGCGACGATGCGCGAGATCATCGCGACCAAGTCGTCGTTCAAGCGCGAGCGCATCTCGCGCGAGGACGCGATCGCGCTCTTCTCGGGCAAGGGGGAGACGTACAAGGTCGAGTGGATGCAGACGCTCCCGCCCGACACGGAGTTCACCGTCTACAGGCACGGCCCCGCGGGCCACGAGTGGGTCGACTTCTGCAAGGGGCCGCACGTCCCGAACACGGCCGATCTCGCGGCGATCAAGCTCACCGCGGTGAGCGGCACCTACTGGCGCGGCCAAGAGGGCAACCCCGTCCTGCAGCGCATCTACGGCACCGCGTTCGCGTCGGAGAAGGCGCTGGAGGCCTACCTGAAGCAGGTCGAGGAGGCGAAGGCGCGCGACCACCGCAAGCTCGGCAAGGAGCTCGAGCTCTTCGCGTTCGACGAGGCCGCCCCCGCGAGCCCCTTCTTCCTGCCGCGCGGCGCGAAGGTCTACCACCGCCTCGTCGACTACGTGCGCGACCTCTACTTCCGCTACGGCTACGACGAGGTCGTCACGCCGCAGATCTACTCGAACGAGGTCTTCCGAACGAGCGGCCACCTCGCGAACTACCGCGAGAACATGTACATGGCGCTCACCGTCGAGGAGTTCGAGGACGAGAAGGTCTTCGCGAAGATCCGCGAGTCGATGACCGATCCGACGGGCGACCCGGAGAAGCTCGCCTTCCTCGCCAAGCACACGCGCGGCGTGAAGGCCATGAACTGCCCGGGGCACGCGCAGCTCTTCTCGCACCGCAAGCGCAGCTACCGCGAGCTGCCGTGGCGCTGCGCGGACTTCGGCCGGCTGCACCGCTTCGAGCGCGGGGGGGTCGTGCACGGCCTCGCGCGCGTGCGGACCTTCTGCCAGGACGACGCGCACATCTTCTGCACGCTCGCCCAGGTCGAGGCGGAGATCGGCAAGTTCAACGCGCTGCTCGACGAGGTCTACGGCGCGTTCGGCTTCCAGGACGTGAACATCAAGCTCGCGACCCGGCCGGACAAGCGCATGGGCTCCGAGGCGCAGTGGGACGAGGCCGAGCGCGCGCTCGGCAAGGCGCTCGAGGGGGTCGGCCGCAGCTTCGAGATCAGCGAGGGGGAGGGGGCGTTCTACGGCCCGAAGCTCGAGTACCACGTGAAGGACGCGATCGGCCGCTCGTGGCAGCTCGGCACCATTCAGGTCGACTTCCAGATGCCGCAGCGCTTCGAGCTGAAGTACGTCGACGAGCACGGCAAGGACCAGACGCCGGTGATGCTTCACCGCGCCGTGCTCGGCTCGCTCGAGCGGTTCTTCGCGGTCTACCTCGAGCACATCGCGGGCAATTTCCCGGTCTGGCTCGCGCCCGAGCAGATCTGCCTGTTGACGGTCAGCGAGAAGGTGGAGGACTACGCGCGCGAGGCGGAGGGGTTCCTGCGCAGCCGCGGCGTGCGCACGGCCTTGGATCTCTCGCCCGACAAGCTCGGCGCCAAGATCCGCAGCGCCCGCGGCATGCGCTACCCGTACCTCGCGGTCATCGGCGCGAAGGAGGCGGAGGGGCGTACCCTCGCGCTCCGCCGCGGCAACGAGGAGCTCGGGGCGCTGCCGCTCGAGCAGATCGCCGACCGGTTGGTCGACGAGGGGAAATTCCCGCGCAAGGGCTGAACGGCGACGCAGCCGTGGCCGGAGGCGGAGCCGGAGCCGTTGCCGTTGCCGTGGCCGGAGCCGTGGCCGTTGCCGAGCCCGGAGCCGTTGCCGGAGCCGTTGCCGGAGCCGGAGCCGGAGCCGTTGCCGGAGCCGTTGCCGAAGCCGTTGCCGGAGCCGAAGCCGTAGCCGCAGCCGCTGCCGTGGCCGCAGCCGTTGCCGTAGCCGTTGCCGCAGCCGCAGCCGACCCCGACCCCGACCCCGCATCCGGTGCTCGCGGCCCGCGAACTGGCCCCAGGCCACAATCGCGATAGGCTGCGCCCCGCGGCTCTTGCCGCAGGGCCGCGGCCCGCGCATGGTGCGCGGCCATTCCGCTCTCGCGCCGAGAGCCGCCCTTCGAACGCCCCGGAGATACAGCAGCACATGGGTTTTGGCCGTCGACCGATGGATCCGCGCGACAAGCGCCCGATGCAGACCCGCGTCAACCACCGCATCCGCGTCCCGGAGGTGCGGCTCATCGGAGCCGACGGGCAGCCGGTGGGGGTGGTGCCGACGCACGAGGCGCTGAAGATGGCGCAGGAAGCGGGTCTCGATCTCGTCGAGGTCAACGCCAAGAGCGATCCGCCGGTGTGCAAGATCCTCGACTTCGGCAAGATGAAGTACGAGGAGAAGAAGAAGGCCGCCGAGGCGCGCCGAAAGCAGACGGTCATCGAGATCAAGGAGCTGAAGCTCCGCCCGAAGACCGACGATCACGACCTCTCGGTGAAGGTCAACCACGCCCGCCGCTTCCTCGAGGCGGGCGACAAGGTCAAGTTCACCGTGCGCTTCCGCGGCCGCGAGATCACGCACCCCGAGCGCGCCTCGATGCAGCTCGAGCAGATCCTCAAGGCGATCGAGGAGCTCTGCCAGGTCGAGCTCGCCCCGCGCCTCGACGGCCGCACGATGATCCTGCAGGTCGCGCCGAAGCCGCAGGTGATGCAGCGCGCGGCGCAGCTGCGTGCGCAGCAGGAGAAGCTCCGCGCGCAGGCCGCCGCCGAAGGGCGCGAGCTGCCGCCGGAGCCGGAGCTCCCCGAGGACGACTCGGCCGAGGAAGACGACGACGACGACGAGGACGAAGAGGCGACGGCCCCGGCGACCTGATCGCCGGCGCTCGCCCCCGCGCGCGTCATGCAGGATTTCGCCCCCGGCCCGCGCCGCGCGCGCACGCCGCCGTTCGCCTTCGCGAACCGCGCCGGCGCCGCCGTGCTCGCGGCGCTCGGCCTCGCGCGCGTCCTGCTGCGCGCGTTCACCGAGACG
>JAJXTK010000043.1 GCA_021783935.1 Myxococcales bacterium
GGCCTTCGGCGCCGGGTCCGCCGGGGGCTTGTCGACCGCCTCTGCGATCGCGCCGCGCGCCGACGTGAAGAGCCCGAGGGACAGCGCGAAGGCGAGCGCGGGGCGCGCGGCGGCCGGGGACATCGCGCGGCAGCGTCGCGAATCGGGGGCGCTTGCGCAAGGCCTCGTCGACGTCGACGCGACGTGCAATCGTCGCGCGCATGCCGACACCGCCCCCTGCCTCCCGCCGGATTGGTACCGCGGTGTGCGCGGCCCTCGCGGCGATCGCGCAGCTCCGATGCGGCGCGCCGGCGGGGCCCGTCGTGCCTGGCGCGCCCGCGGCCGCGTCGAACATGGCCGGGCCGGGCACTTCGAGCGCCGCGTCGGCCTCGAGCGCGCCGCCCGCTGCGCCGAAGGCCCCGTGCGCGCGCGACGCCGAGTGCGGCTGGGACGACCCCTGCTTCCCCACGCGCTGCGGCGGGCGGACCAAGCCTCCCGCGCGAGGCTGCGAACAGACGCTCGCGCCCCCCGGACTCTGTGCGTGCCTCGACGGGGTATGCGCCGTCGACCGGCGACGCTAGCAGGCTGTGGAGTCTCGCCGAAACCGGCCCGGCCTCTCCCGTGTCATGCCGCGATTTCCCGCGCGATCGACCGCGGCCTGCCGACGGTCACAGTCTCCGCACGCCGTCTGTCAACGGCCAGCTAGCCGATGCGGTCGGGGAGCTCGTCCCACTCCGCCTCGCTCCACCACTCGTGCTCGACGCCGTTGCAGCGGACGCCGAAGTTCGGGCACGCCACGCACCCAGCGCCGCGCACGATCCCGCGATCGTCGGACGGAGGCCAGCGCTCGATCAGCGCGTCTGCGTCGTCTCGCGCCCGCGCTTCTTCCTCGTCGGGCGCGCGCGTCGGCAGCTCGCGCACGCCGGCGCGCGGCAGGCGCTCCTCGGCCTCGACGAACAGGACCGAGTTCTCGGCGTCGATGTGCAGCCAGAGGGCGCGCGCGTACTCGGTCGCGAGCGCCTCGAGCCTCTTCGCGGAGGCGTCGTCGAGGTCCGCGTCGAGGTGCTCGGCGAGCGAGGCGAGCTTGCCGCGAAGCGCGTCGTGATCCTCGAGCAGCGCGGCAATCGGCCCGCGCGAGGCGCTCACCTCGAGGTGCTCGACGAGCGCCGGAAAGAGGATCTTCTCCTCGCGTCCGTGGTGGAAGCGATCGGCGTAGAGCCGCAAGAAGCGCAGAAAGCGCCCTCCGTCGCGCGCGAGCTCCTCGCCTCGCGCGCGGCGCGCGACGTAGGTGCGCAGCGCGCCGAGGACGCGGTCGATGCGGGCGTGCTCCTCGCGCAGCTCGTCGAGCAGGTGCATGCGCCAAGTGTCGCGAAAATCGCCCGGGAGGCCATGATCGGCGTCAGCCGCACGTCGCGACCGGAGGTTTCCGCCGTCGCCTGGGGAGCGGAGCGAGCGGATAGCTCGAGGGCGTGACGATCGCCTCGTGGCCATGCACGCCCACGATGAGCTGGTGGGCGGCGCGCGCGTGGCTACGCTCGACGCGCATGATCGCGATGCGCGCCGCCGTCGTCCCGACGCTGCTCGGGCCCTTGGGGATCGTGCTCGGACCGCGCGGCCTCTCGCGCGTGCTGCTGCCGGACGTCACCGACGAGGCGTTCGGCGAGGCGGCCATGCGCGAGGCCATCGACGCGCTCGGCGTGCGCGAGCGGGCGCGCGACGAGCTCGCGATCGCGTGGGGGGCGAGGCTCGCGCGGCACCTCGGCGGCGAGGCCGTGCGCTACGACGATCTTCCGCTCGATCACGAGGCGGTGAGCCCGTTCACGCGCGCCGTCTACGAGCAGACGCGCGCCATTCCGCCGGGCCAGACGCGTTCGTACGCCGCGCTTCAGCAGGCGATCGGTCGCGGCTCGGCTCGCGCCATCGGCGTCGCCATGTCGAGGAACCCCACGCCGGTCGTGGTGCCGTGCCACCGCGTGGTCGCCGCCGCTGGGGCGGGCGGCTTCTCGGCGCCGGGCGGGCTCACGACGAAGGCCGCGCTGCTCGCGATCGAAGGGGGGAGCCTCGACGACGAGGCGCACGCGATCTCGAGGCGGCACCTGGCGCGCGTCGATCCGAAGCTCGCGCCGTGGGTGCGCGCGAGGCCGTGCGAGCTGCCCGTGCGCTCGCGCGGCGGGCTGTTCCGCACGCTGATCCGCGCGATCTCGGGGCAGCAGCTGTCGAGCAAGGCCGCCGCGACGATCTTCTCGCGACTCGAGGCGCGCCTCGGCGCCGCTCCGACGGAGGGCGCGCCCTCCTGGTCGTCGAACGACCTCACGGCGTGGAGCGACGCCGCGCGCAGGCTGCTCGCGCTCTCGGACGAAGAGCTGCGCGCCGTCGGCCTCTCGAGCGCCAAGGCGCGCGCGATCCGCGGCCTGTGCGAGGCGGTGCTCGGAGGCTCGGTCGATCTGCGCGCGCTCGAGCGCGCGCCCGACGCGCACGTGGTCGCGAAGCTGGTGGAGCTGCGCGGGATCGGCCGATGGACCGTCGAGATGCTGCTCATCTTCGAGCTGGGGCGCCCAGACGTCCTGCCCGTCGACGATCTGGGCATCCGCAAGGGGGCCCAGAAGGTCTTCGGTCTTCGAGAGCTGCCCGACGCCGAGCGGCTCGAGCGGCTGACGGCGCGCTGGCGCCCCTTTCGCTCGGTCGGCAGCTGGTATCTCTGGCGCGCCGCCGAAGCCGCCTGACGGGGCTCGCGCTCAAGGCGCTTCGGTGATGCGCTGGAAGAGCCCGCGGCAGTCCTCGAGCGACATCGCCTTGCAGCCGACGGTGACGCGCAGCCCCTTCTTCAACATGATGATCGGCCCCTCGTGGCACTGCTCGGCGACCCCCTCGTCGGTGCTCTTGACCGTCTTGCAGCCGTAGGCTTCGGCCTTGCGCGCGAAGTACTCGAGCAGCGGCGCGTCCTTCTCCAGATCGGTCTGCCAGCCCACGACGTCGTCGCCGGGCGCCGACTTGGGCGCGGCGCCGCCGCCCCCTTCGCCGCCGCAGGCTGGGAGCGATCCGACGAGCGCGGCGACGGCCGCCGCGAGAACGCGCTTCATGCGAGGCCTCCTGAATTCGATGGTTCGTTGGGCATCGGCGCCGATCGCAGAACGGCTGCCAGCGGGCGGTGGACTTCCTCCGAAACCGACCGATCCTCTCCCGCGTCATCCCTCGATTCTCCGCGCGCTCGACCATGGCCTGCCGACGGTCACGGTCTTCCGCAGGCCGTCCTTCGAGGGCCTGTTAGCAGGCCGTTGAGTTTCTCCGGAGCTGCCCGATCCTCTCCCGCGTCAACC
Organism: Myxococcales bacterium; assembly: GCA_021783935.1. Classification (GTDB taxonomy): domain Bacteria; phylum Myxococcota_A; class Polyangia; order Polyangiales; family JADJMO01; genus CAIXWQ01. Next base: position 3,297 of record JAJXTK010000043.1, read on the forward strand.
CGAAACTCGCCGCGCGATCGGCACGGCCTGCTGTCTGTCACAGTTCCCGCAGGCCGTTCTTCAACGGCCTGCTAGGCGCCGTGCGTGTGCCCGTCGGGGCCGCAGCGGGCGTCGCGCCACCCGACCCAGTGGGCGCCGTCGGGCCCGTGCTCGCGCTTCCAGATCGGCACGCGCGCCTTGATCGCGTCGATGAGCGCGCGGCACGCCGCGAACGCCTCCGAGCGGTGGGGCGAGCTCGCCGCGCAGACGATCGCGACGTCGCCGACCTTCAGCGCGCCGAGGCGGTGCGTGACGGCGAGGCGGACGTCGGGATCGCTCGCCTCGATCTCGGCGACGCAGCGCGACAGCTCGGCCAGCGACATGGGGCGGTAGGCCTCGTACTCGAGCAGCGTGACCGGCAGACCTTCGGCCTCGTCGCGCACCATGCCGACGAAGACGTCGACCGCGCCGGCGCCCGGGCGTCGCACCTGCGCGACGACATCGTCGATCGCGATGGCGTGCTCGACGAGCGCGACGCGGCCCCCCGTCACGTCCGACGGCTCGCTCATGCGCGCCTCCAGTCGCCCGAACGACCGCCCGACTTCGCGAGCAGCTCGACGCGCGCGATCGCCGCGCTGCGATCGAGCCCCTTGATCATGTCGTAGACGGCGAGCGCCGCAACCGACGCGCCGGTCATCGCCTCCATCTCGACCCCGGTCGGACCGACGCACTCGGCCTCGACCGTGATGCGCACCTCGCCGCGATCGCCGCGTTCAATCAGCGCGACGTCTACGGACGCGTGCGTGAGCGCGATCGGATGGCAGAGGGGAACGAGCTCGGGCGTGCGCTTGCTGCCCATGATCCCCGCGACGCGCGCTACCGCGGCCACGTCCCCCTTCGGGGTACGGCCATCGGCGATCGCCCGCAGGACCTCGAGCGTGGTGTCGACCACGGCGATCGCCTTGGCGCGCCGATGCGTTGCAGGCTTCGCGCCGACGTCGACGACGTACGCGTGCCCCTTCGCGTCGAGGTGGGTGGGCCTCAGCGGCGCGGTGGGGCGCTGCCGTTTCGGCGGCGCTTTCGGCGAACGGCGCGGGGACGGGGCTCGCGACCCAGGCATCGAACCGGTGAACCCTAGCACCGACCGCGCGGCTCTACATGACATAGGTACATAGGCCTTTTCGCCGCCTCGAAGCGCGACCTAGGATCCCCCCGCGTGATCTCCCTGCCGATCCTCCCCTCGAGTCCGCCGCACGGTCTGGTCGCGGTCCCGCGCGCGCCGGCGCGGCAGCCTCGCGCGGAGCCGAGGCTCGCGCGCCTCTCGATCACCGACCGCTGCGACCTCGCGTGCGTCTACTGCCGCCCGAACCGCCGCGACGGCTACCTGCCCACCGAGCGGCGCCTGCGGGCCGAGCACTGGCAGGCGCTCGTCGAGGGGCTCGTGCGGCGCGGCGTCGAGCGCGTGCGCATCACCGGCGGCGAGCCCCTGGTGCACCCCGAGGTCGTGGAGATCGTCGAGCGCATCGCCCGCATCCCCGGCGTGCGCGATCTCGCGATGACGACCAACGCGACCAAGCTCGCCGAGCTCGCCGCGCCGCTGCGCGCCGCGGGCCTGCGCCGCCTGAACGTCTCGCTCGACTCGCTGTCGCCCGCGCGCTTCTGGCAGATCACCCGCGGCGGTCGGCTCGACGACGTGCTCGCGGGCCTCGAGGCGGCGCGCGCCCAGGGCTTCGAGGAGCTCAAGACGAACACCGTCGTGGTCGACGTCGATCCGCGCGATCCCGGCAGCGTCGGCAACCTCGACGAGCTCGCCGAGCTGGCGCGATGGGCCTGGAGCGTGGGCGCGACGCCGCGCTTCCTCGAGCTCATGTCGGTCGGCGAAGGGGCGCAGATCCGCGGGCGCTACGTCCCCTACGAGGCGATCCGCGCCGCGCTCGCGGGCCTGCTCGAGGACGAAGCGCCGGTGCGCCCGAGCGATCGCGGGCCGGCGCGCTACGTGCGCGCGCGCGACGCTTGCGGCAACGTGGCCGGCTTCATCACGGGGGCGAGCGACACCTTCTGCGAAGGGTGCGATCGCCTCCGCGTCACGAGCGACGGGGCGCTGCGGCCGTGCCTCGCGACGAGCGACGCGGTCGACGTGCACGAGGCGATCGTGGCCGGCGACGTCGAGGCGATCGCCGCCGGGCTCGACGCCGCCTGGGCGCAGAAGCCCGACGGCGTCGAGTGGAGGGGGTGCACCGAGGGCACCGCCGCGCACGTGAGCATGCGCGCGACGGGGGGCTGAGGCGACGCTCGCTCAGCCGCGCAAGAGCCCGACCGCGTGCGCCGCGAACGGGAGCAGCAGCTCCTCCATCGCGAGCCGCACCCCTCTGGGGCTGCCGGGGAGCGCCACGACGAGCGCGCGTCCGCGCGTGCCGGCGAGGGCGCGCGAGAGCATCGCGCGCGGGCCGACCTGCGGCCACGAGCGCGCGCGGAACGCCTCGCCGAAGCCGTCGAGCTTCTTCTCGAGCAGCCCCTCGATCGCCTCGTAGGTGACGTCGCGCGGCGCGATGCCGGTGCCGCCGGTGAGGATCACGAGCTCGACGCCCGCGTCGCAGGCCCCGCGGACCGACGCGCCGATCGCCTCGACGTCGTCGCGCAGGATCTCGCGGCGGACGACCGAGTGGCCGGCCTTGACGACGAGCTCGGCGGCGATCGCGCCCCCTTCGTCGTCGGCGATCGAGCGCGTGTCGGTCACGGTGATGACGGCGACGCGCAGCGAGCTCGGGTCGCCCGCGTCGTGTGCGTGATGATGGTGGTGTTCGGTCATGGCTCACTCCGCCGCGCCCGCGAGGCGCGCTTGCTCGACGCTCCCGCCACGGGGCGCCTTGGCGATGGCGATCGACGGCGACCCGTGGCGAGGCGCGAAGGTGCTCGAGGGACGCTCCATGCCCGCGGCCGCCGCGCCCGACAAGCCGAGCCGGGCGCGGCGCAGCACCGTCGCCGGCACGAGCTTCGTCTCGTCGTGCGCGAAGGCCATGCCGACGCACCGTGCCCCTCAGCGCTCGCGCGCGCGTCGCCACTGCACGAGCTCGGCGACGACCGAGACCGCTATTTCTTCTGGCGAGCGCGCGCCGATCGAGAGGCCGAGCGGCATGCGGATGCGCTCGAGATCGGCCGGCGGGAACCCCTTGGCTTCGAGGCGCGCGCGCGTCCTCGCGAGCTTGGCGCGCGAGCCGACCCCGCCGACGAAGGCGAACTTCTCGGCCAGCGCCCACTCGATGACGCGCTGATCGAGCTGGTGGTCGTGCGTCATCACGGCGACCGCGCCCCGCCGCGGGACGGCGCGCCCGTGCACGTCGAAGTCGCCGGCCACGCGGCGAAGGCGCGTCTCGTCGCGGCCCTCGTCGGCCCACGCCTCGCGCGCGTCGACGAGCGTGACGTGGAAGCCGCAGCGCGCGAGCAGCGGCCCGACCACGCTGCCGATGTGCCCGGCGCCGACGACGAGGATCGGCGGGGGCGCGTCGACGGCCTCGAGCACGACGTCGACGCTGCCGCCGCAGCACATGCCGAGCTCTGCCGAGAGCTTGAACGTGCGCACGGCGCTCGGCGCCGCCTCGCCCTTCGCGATGGAGGCGAGCGCGCGCAGCACCTCGCGCTCGACCGCGCCGCCGCCGACGGTGCCGACGCACTCACCGAGCTCGGTGATCGCGAGCTTCTGGCCGGGGGTCGACGGCGTGCTGCCGTGACGCGCGAGCACGGTCGCGAGCGCGACGCGGTGCCCCTTCTCGCTCGCGTCGGCGACCGCTCGCAGGACCTCTGCGGCCTCCGCCGTGCGCGGCTTGGGGAGATCGTCGAGCTCGGCGTCCATGCGTGCGCGCACTCTAGCAAACGCCCGCGCGCGCGGCCGTGCCAACGCTCAGCTCGGCGGCGTGCCGCGGCAGGTGACGGCGGGGCCGCGCACGCAGCTCGTCGATGCGTCCGGCGCCTTGCCCGCGAAGCGATCGCGGATGAAGTCGATGATCTCGGGGAGCGCCCAGGCGGTCGCCTTGGTGTGCGTGGCGCCCAGGCACTCGAGGTACTGCATCTGCATCCCCTGCGCGCAGAGCGCGTCGAAGGCCGGGCGCTCGGTGCCCGGATCGACGAGCGTGTCGGCCGATCCGAGGACGAACATCACGCCGTAGCCGGGTGCGGTCGGCCCGATGCGCTTGACCGAGGTCGTCGTGAGGCCGTTCTCGACGATCATGCAGCCCCACGGCGAGACCTTCGCGAAGGCGTCGCGAGAGCTCGCGTCGGCGAGCAGCGACGGCGTGAACACGTCGGTGATCTGCTTGCTCGAGAGGTCACCGCCGGGGCTGCACGAGGCGCTGAGCTCGGCCTCGAAGGTCGAAGCGAGCGGCGCTTGGAACACCTCCGACAGGCGCCCCGTGACGCCGTACCAGTCGCTCGCCGCGCCGTAGAACGCCGCCGTGTTGAGGCTCGCCGGCACCGTCTGGGTGAGCGCGCGCACGACCTCGCCGAGCATGTCGGCCGGCGGCACCGTCGCGACGACGCCGACCTGCTGGAGCTCCTGCGCGTAGTAGGGGGCGAGCCGATCGACCCACAGCGCGGCGTGCCCTCCCTGCGATCCGCCGACCGTGGCGAAGCGCGCCGTCGCGAAGACGTTCCCGTGCGCCGAGGCGAGCAGCTTCTCGGCGGCGCGCACCGCGTCGAGCGACGCGAGCGCCGTCGGCTGGCCCACCAGGTACGGGTGCAAAAAGCCGGTGGGCGAGCCGAGCGCCTTGAGGCCGATGTAGTCGGGGGCGACGGCGACGTAGCCGAGCGACGCGAGCGCGGCGACGAGCGGCTTGGTGTCGGTGCCGTTGGACGGCGCGCACATGTCGACGAAGCCGGCCGTTCCGTGCAGCACGAGCACGACGTCGAGCTCGGTCTTCGTGTCGAGGTCCGACGGGTAGGCGACGAGCGTCGTCGCCTCGAGCTTCTTGCCGCGATCCTGGGTGACGTAGGCGATCTGATCGACGTCGACGTCGTGCACGGGGCCGCCCGGCTGCACGTTGCCCTGCACGAGGAGCAGCTGGCTGATGTCCGCGACGAAGTGATCGTGCGAGCCGTGCTGGGTGACGTCGCCGAGGTCGGGCGTGGCGAGCCAGGTGTAGGGGGCGACGCCGCAGGCGGCGGACGAGCTCGCGAGCGGCTCGGTGGCAGGCGTCTTGGCGACGACCGGGGCGGGGGGGCTCGGATCGGACGGCGGCGCGGACGAAGAAGAGCAGGCCGACGGCAAGAGAAGGAGCAGGGCGAGGGGGAAGGGGCGGCTCAGGCGCATCGAAGCGGAAGAGTAGCGTGTTCGCGCGAGGCGTCCCGCGACAATCCGGTCGACGCGCCGCGCGTCGCGCGTAGGCTCGCGGGCGTGGCTGAAGACGCGCTGCCCGAGGCCCCCCGCGAGGCGATCGCCGCCGTGCGCCGGCAGTTGGAGAGCGTGATCCTCGGCAAGTCGCCGGTGCTCGATCGCCTGCTCATCGCCCTGCTCGCCGACGCGCACGTCTTGATGGAGGACGTGCCGGGCGTCGGCAAGACGACGCTCGCCAAGGCCCTCGCGCGCTGCTTCGCGGGAGAGTTCAGGCGGCTCCAGTTCACCCCGGACCTGTTGCCGACCGACGTCGTCGGCTCGTCCGTCTACGATCCGCGCGACGGGAGCTTCACCTTCAAGCCGGGGCCGGTCTTCGCGAACGTCTTGCTCGCCGACGAAATCAACCGCGCCTCGCCGCGCACGCAGTCGAGCCTGCTCGAGGCGATGAGCGAGCGCCAGGCCTCGATCGAGGGGGTGACGCGCCCGCTGCCGCGCCCGTTTCTGGTGCTCGCCACGCAGAACCCCATCGAGCTGCACGGCACCTATCCGCTCCCCGAGGCGCAGCTCGATCGCTTCGGCCTGCGCCTCGAGCTCGGCTACCCGGCGCGCGAGCACGAGATCGACATGCTCTACGCGCAGGCGGACCACCACCCCGTCGACGACGTGCGCCCGGTGCTCGACCCGCCGTCGCTGCTCGCGCTGCAGCGCGCGGCGCGGGCGGTGCGGGTCGAGCGGCGCGTCGGCGGCTACGTGGTCGATCTCGTCGAGGCGACGCGGGCGCACCCGACGGCGCGCATGGGCGCTTCTCCGCGCGCGTCGACCACGCTGTTCCGCTGCGCGCAGGCGCGCGCCTACCTCGACGGTCGCGCCTACGTGCTCCCGGAGGACGTGAAAGAGATCGCGATCGAGGTGCTGGCGCATCGGCTGATGCTCGATCCGAAGGCGCGCCACTCGGGCGTTCGCAAGGAGGATCTGGTGCGCGAGATCCTCGGAGCGACCCCGGTGCCGGTGTGATCGATGGCGGCCGCGCCAACCACAGCGCGCGCGCGATCGCTGCTGAAGACGCCGGTCTACGAGCTCGCGGCGCTCCAGCACCTGGTGCGCACCTGGCGCGAGCGGCTCACGGCCGGCGGGCGACAGGTGCTCGTCGCGTCCGGCGTGCTGACGGTGCTCGCGATCGATACGCGCCGTAACCAGACCTTCCTGATCTTCTCGGTCGCCGTCGGGCTGTTGGTCTCGGCGCTGGTGCTCGCGCGGCTCGCGCGCGGCCGTGCCCGGCTGCGGCTCGCGCTGCCGGTGCGCGCGACCGCGGGGCAGGCGCTCTCGCTGCGCGGGCGCCTCGAGATCGAGCGGCCCGGCGCGGTGTTTCGCGTGACCTTCGGGCAGCACGTCGTGCCCAGGCGGCTCGCGATCGCGCCCGACGACGTCTTGATCGCCGCCGACGAGCCGGGCGCCGTCGACGTCCGCTTCGAGCTCACGCCGCATCGACGCGGACGCTACCTGGTCGGGCCGCTCACGGTGCGCGCGCTCGATCCGCTCGGCCTCGTCGCGGGGCGCAGCTGCGACGCGCTGGCGGCGCAGACGCTCCTCGTCGCGCCGCCGATCTTCGCCTGGGAGGCAGCGACCGGCGCGCTCGGCCGTCGGCTGCAGCCGGGAGGGATCCCGCTCGCGAGCGGGACCGGCGACACGATGGAGCTGGTCGGCACCCGAGAGTGGCGGCCGGGCGATCGCCTGCGCAACGTGCACTGGCGCTCGTTCGCGCGCCGCGGCGCGCCGATCGTGAAGGAGTTCCACGAGGAGTGGTTCCCGCGCGTCGCCGTCGTCGTCGACACGCACCTCGCAATGGAGGCGAGCGAGGCCGACCGCGCGGCGTTCGAGGCGTCGCTCTCGGTGGCCGCGTCGATCGCCGCTGCGCTCGCCGATCGCGATCACGTGGTGGAGCTGCTCGCCGCGGGGCCCGAGCTCTATCGCGTGTCGGTGGGGCGCGGGCTCGGCCAGCTCGACGAGGTGCTCGACGTGCTCGCGTGCGTGGAGGGGTCGAAGGACGCGCCGCTCGCGGCGGTCGCCCCGGTGCTCGAGGAGGAGATCGGGCAGATCGGCACGGTGTTCGTCGTCGCGCTCGACTGGGACGCCGCGCGCGCCGAGCTCGTCGATCGCCTCGAGGTCCTCGGCGCCGAGACGCACGTGGTGCTCGTGCGCGAGGGGGCGACGAGCGCGCCGTTTCGTGAAGGGATCGGCGACGAGCGCCTCACGCTGGCGCAGGTGGCGGCGATGCTGCGGGGCGCGCGATGAGCGCGCGCGCGATCGCCGGGCGCGCGCCGCTCGCGCTGGTGCTCGCGACGGCGCTCTTCGCGTTCTCGCGCTCGCTCGCGAGCGACGTCGGCGCGGTGCTCGCGGCGCTCGCGCTGCTCGGCGCGCTCTTGTCGGTGCGGCTCGATCCCTCGCTCGCGCGCCTCGCGCGCCTGCTCTCGCGTGTAGCCGTGGGCGCGGCGGTGCTCGCGGGGTGGGTGCTCGCCGTCGCTCCGATGCTGCACGGCGAGCGCGCCGACCAGGTGCTGCGCACCCTCGGCATCGTGCTCGGGCTCTGCGCGGTGCCGCTCGCGATCGCGCGCCCTCGTGCGGACGCGGCGGTCACGTTGTGCGCCATGGGGCTGCTCGGCGTCGCGGGCCTTCATCGGCTCTTCGCGATCGGCCCGTACGTGTTCTTCGCGGGCTTCGAATTCGCGATGCACGCGGCGATCGAGGTGCGGCGGCGCGCGGGGGCCCGCTCGACGGGATCGCCAGCGCGCCTGGTCCTCGCGTTCGCGGTCGGGGCCGCCGTCGCCGCGGGGCTCGCGACGGGGCTGCCGCGTGCGCAGCGACGCCTCGAGGAGCTCGTGTTCCACGGCCGGCTGCGCGTGCTCGACGTGCGCACCGGGCTGTCGACCGAAGACGTGCGCGTGGGCGAGATCGAGCAGCTCGCGCGATCGGAGCGGCCGGTGCTGCGGCTCTACGGTCCGCGCGCGGTGCGGCTGCGCGCACAGCTCTACTTGCACTTCGACGGCCGCGCGTGGCACGCGGTGCACGCGCACGCGGCGACGGAGGCGAGGCCGACCGAGGCCGCGCCCGGTCCTGGCGCGGCGCCGATGCTCGCGCGCATGGGGGGCGCGCTGCGGCTCTTCCCTCGGGTCGACCCCACAGCCGTCTCGGCCGGCGACGCGATCGCCTCGCGCATCGAGCCGATCGACTTCGACGACGGGGTGATCGTAACGCCTCCGGACGCGCGCGCCGTGCAGACGGAGGACGATCCTCACGTCGATTCGCTCGGGCTGCTCACGCGCAGCGAGCGGCGCACGCCGGAGCCGTACGCCGTCGTGCACGGCGGGCGCGCGGAGGTCGGCGATCCGCGCCCGGCCGAGGCCGACGTCCTCGCGCAGGGGCTGGCGTTGCCGCGCCAGGTCGACGCCCGCTTGCGTGCCCTCGCCGAGCGGCTCGCGCGCCCCGACGGCGCCCCGCCCGACGCGCCGCTGCTCACGGCGCGCGCGCGCATCGAGCGTACCGTCGCCTTCGTGCGCGGCGCCGCGCGCTACTCGCTCGAGACGCCCCGCTACACGAGCCGCGACGTCGCCGCCGAGCTCATCTTCGACAAGCGCGTCGGCTGGTGCGAGCACTTCGCGAGTGCGCTCGGCCTGCTCTTGCGCCTCGAAGGGGTGCCGACGCGCTACGTCGCCGGCTACCTCGTCGACGAGTCCGATCGCCAAGGGGAGCACTACCTCGTGCGTGACGAGAACGCGCACGCCTGGGTCGAGGCGTACGTCGAGGGCGAGGGGTGGATCGAGGCCGACGCGACGCCGGCGAGCGAGGGGGCGGCGACGCGTCGTCACGGCGCCTCGCGGCTGCTCGAGCGCCTCGGGGCCGCGTGGGCCGATCTGCGCGCGTCGTTGCGCTACGGCCGCGTCGGCGACGTCGCGCGCAACGGCCGATGGCCGCTCGCGATCGCGCTATCGCTGATCGGGCTCGCGTACGTGGCGCGCAACGAGGTGCGGCGGCGCCTCGCCGAGGGGCGCAAGGCGCCGCGGTCGCGTGCCCGCGCGCCGCTGCCGGCCGATCTCGAGGCGCTCCTCGGCGAGATCGACCGTGCCTTTCGTCGCGCGGGGCACCCGCGCGCGCCATCGTCGGGGCTGCTCGAGCACCTGCAGAGAACGCGCGCAGAGGGGCTCGACCCGCAGGTCGCAGCGCCGCTCGCCGACGCCATCTCCGCGCTGCATAGCGCGCTCTTCGCGGGCGATCCGGTCGAGCGCGAGGTGCTCCGACGCCTCGGCGCGCGCGTGCGAAGGGCGCGCGCGCTCAGTGCGACTCGTTCATGATCTCGTCGAGCTGCTTCTGCTCGGCGTTCTCGAGATCCATGAACCCCTTGAGGGGCCCCGCGCCGCCGAGGCCCCCCGAGACCCCGCGTGCCAGCATCGGCAGGCTCGTCGCGACGACGAGGAGCCACGCGAAGGCGACGAGCGCACGCCGCTGCGCGCGGAGCGAGGACTCCCACGCCCGTGCGCTCCATTGCGTGAGCCGATCGTCGAGCCGGTTTCCGAGCGGTGCCGTGACGAGCAGCAGCCGCAGCCCGTCGGACGCGCGCGTGGCGAGGCTGGCGATCGAGGCGCGCGCGGGGTGGAGCGCCGCGGCGAGCGGCCCGAAGGTCGCGACCGCGGACGCCGCCCGCAACCCTGCCGCGTCGATCGACGCGCCGTCGGCGAAGGGGGCGAGCACCAGCGCGACCTCGGCCTCGACGCGCTCGCGCGCGAGCCGACCGAGCAGCGGAGCGTGCGCGACGATCTCGAGCACGACGGGCCCGGCGGTGGGATGACGAAGCAAGGACGGGACGAGCACCAGCAGCGCGACGGCGCCGAGGGCCGCCACGGCGAGCGAGCGCAGGACCGGGACGAAGTACGCGCCGCCGAGCGCGAGGTTCGGCAGCGGCGCGAGCACGATGCCGAGCGCCAACATCGCGATCGGCGCAGTGAGTCCGGCCGCGAGCTCGGAGCGACGCTGGGCGTGCGCACGCCCGCGCGCCGCGATCGCGCGCAGCGCGCAGACCGCGAGGTGCGTCGAAGGCGCCTCGGACGCTGCCGCCGCGAGGATCGCCGCGTCCGTCGCGTCGAGGTGCGCGAGCCTCGGCAGCGCTCGCAGCGTCCCCTCGCCGCCTTTGGCTGCCGCCGCCAGCTCGTGCGCGAGGCGCGCGGCCGCGGGCCCGCCCTGCGCGAAGGCCGCGATCGCCTCCGCCTCGGTCGCGCCGCCAACGAGCGTGTCAGACAGCGCCTCGATAAGCTCGGGGTCGGTGGAGGTCACGTCCCTCGAGGATACGACGTCGCGTATGCTCGGCGCCTCGCCAATGCGAATTCGCGTCGTCCTCGCGCTCCCCGCGCTCGGCCTGTTGCTCGTGGCGCTCTCCGGAGCGTGCCGCTCGGCCGCGCCCACGACCGCGGCGAGCCCGGCGCCGTCGCGCTCCTCCGACATCCCGCTCGTCACGCTGACCTACCCGCCGGCCTCGTCGTGCGCGCCCCAGGACGGCTCGCACGACTACGACGCCGAGGCGTACACGTACGCCCGCCGCGTCGACGCTGTCGCCGCCGAGGTCGGTCGCGCGTTCCACGCAGCGGGGGGGGGAGCGGCCGGCGCGTCGCGCGCGTCGGCGACGTGGAGCGCGCGTCGTGACGAGATCGCCAAGGCGTGGCGGTCGGTGTGCGGCGGCCTCCCCGCGCGCGTCAGCGCCCCGACCCTGAACATCCTGCAGGAGATGACCTCGGCCGCCGTCTACCGCGTGTGCGACGCCCTTCGTGCCAAGGAGAAGGACGCCGTGGTGCGGGCCGATCTCGACGCGCTCTGCAGCGATTTCAAGGCGACGCTGGGGCAGCGCTGAGCGCTGGCGCCCGGGAGCATCCAGGACGTTTTTGGCAGGTCGCGTCGTGAAGGGGAGCGATCGGGTGGAGGGGCGGCGCCGGCGCAACCGGCGATCGGGGGGCGTCGACCGAGGGGGCGGGCACGGCCGAGCTCGTAGCGGCCGTGCATGCTCCCTGATGGCTCCACTACGCTCCGCTCCGCCCTCTCCGCATGCCCACCGCCGTCCTCGCCGAGAAGCCGTCCGTCGCCCGCGATCTCGCGTCCGTGCTGGGCGCATCGAAGCGCGGCGACGGCTTCCTCGAAGGTAGCGGCTGGATCGTGACGTGGGCGATCGGGCATCTGGTGGGGCTCGCGCAGCCGCACGAGATCGACCCGGCGTGGCGGCGCTGGAGCCTCGCGACGCTGCCGATGCTGCCGCGCGAGTTCCCGCTCGTGGTCGCCGCCGAGACCAAGAAGCAGTTCGCGGTGGTCAAGCGCATCCTCCGCGATCGCGCGGTCGACCGCGTGATCTGCGCGACCGACGCGGGGCGCGAGGGCGAGCTGATCTTCCGCTACATCTACGAGGCGGCCGGGTGCACCAAGCCGGTCGAGCGGCTCTGGATCTCGTCGCTCACCGACGAGGCGATCCGTCGAGGCTTCCAGCGCCTCGAGCGCGGCGAGGCCTTCGATCGGCTCGCCGACGCGGCGAGGGGGCGAAGCCGCGCCGACTGGCTCGTCGGCATGAACCTCTCGCGCGCGTACGCCCTCACGCTCGATCAGGAGATCTCGGTCGGGCGCGTGCAGACGCCGACGCTCGCGATGCTCGTCGATCGCGAGAACGCGATTCGCGCGTTCGTCCCCGAGGACTACCTGGAGGTCGTCGCGACGTTCGCGCCGCCAGCGCGCGAGGCGGGCGCGGCGAGCTACGAAGGGGTCTGGCACCGCGACGCGACGCCGGGCGCCGAAGCGCGCGAGGAGGCCGCAAAGCGGCGGCGGCTGCCGGCTGACGGCGCAGAGGCCGCGGCGATCGTGGCGCGCGCGCACCGCGGCGCGGCGGCGATCGAGTCGGCCCTTGCCGAGACCAAGCGCTACCCGCCGCCGCTGCTCTACGACCTCACCGAGCTGCAGCGCCACGCCAACCGCCTCTACGGCTTCAGCGCCCAGAAGACGCTCGATCTCGCGCAGGCGCTCTACGAGAGGCACAAGCTGCTCAGCTACCCGCGCACCGACAGCCGCCACCTCTCGCGCGACGTCGCCGAGACGCTCGGCGCGGTGGTGACCGCGATCGTCGCCGGGGGCGCGCCGTACGCGGAGCACCTCGCGCCGGGCACCGGCGGCCGGCCGCTGTCGCGCCGGTTCGTCGACGACTCGAAGGTGCGCGATCACCACGCGATCATCCCGACGCCGACGCGCGCGAAGCCCTCGCTGAGCGAGGCGGAGCGGAAGATCTACGACCTGGTCTGCCGGCGGCTCCTGCAGGCGTGGCACGAGGATCACGTCGCGGCGGTGACGACGGTGATCACGGCGATCACGACGCCCGGGCGCGACGCGGCGCCGCTCGTCGATCGCTACGTGAGCCGCGGGACCGCGATCGAGCGGGTGGGCTGGAAGGTGCTCGACGTCGGCGGCGGCAAGAAGCCGCGCAAGGGCAAGGGGCCGGACGCCGAGGGTCAGAGCGACGACGACGACGATCAGACGTTGCCGCCCGGCCTCGCGCGCGGTCAGGCGCAGCGCGTGGTCGACGCCGAGGCGGTGCCGAAGAAGACGCGGCCGCCGGCGCGCTTCACCGAGGCGGCGCTGCTGACGGCGATGGAGACGGCGGGGCGCACGCTCGAGGACAGGGAGCTCGCCGACGCGATGCGCGAGACCGGCCTCGGCACGCCGGCGACGCGCGCGCAGATCATCGAGACGCTGCTGCGGCGCGAGTACGTGGAGCGCCAAGGCAAGTCGCTCGCGGCGACCGAGAAGGGGATCGGCCTGGTCGCGGTGGTGCACGCGGACGTGAAGAGCCCGGCGATGACCGGCGCGTGGGAGGCGAAGCTCGATCGACTGCGCCGCGGCGACGGCGACCTCGCGGGGTTCATGGCGGGGATCGAGGCGTGGGTGGCGGAGGTGGTCGGGAGGGTCGCGGGGGAGGCGGCGGGGAGATCGCGGACGAGGGCGGCACCGGCATCGGCATCGGCACCGGCACCGGCATCGGCATC
>JAJXTK010000044.1 GCA_021783935.1 Myxococcales bacterium
CCATCGAGGCGGCCGGGTTGTCGTCATGGCTCGAGCGGCGCCTCGCAGGGCCTTGCTCGTCCGAGGACCGCGCGCAGATCGAGGCGCGCATCCCCGCGCTCGAGCCGCTGCTGCTCGGGGCGCTCGCGACGCGCGTCTGCCTCGCCGAGCGCGGCGGCGTCGTGCGCATCCACCTCGATGCGGCGCTCGACCGGCCCGACGCGATCACCCTCGCCCCCTCCGCGGATCCGGCCGGCGGGCTCGCGTTCCTGCGCGAGGTCGCGCGCGCGCGCCTCGGCGGCCGCGCGAGCTCGATCCGCGTCGACGCGATCGCCGCGACGCTCCACCTCGCCCAGCTCGCGCTCGTCTTCGGGGCCGACGCGATCGTCGCGCCGCTCGACAAGCTGCGGCTGCCGCTGGCGCAGCAGGGGACGCTCGAGGCGCGGGCGGTGCTCAAGGAGCGCGAGCTCGCGGCGCTCGTCGTCTCGGCGGGCCGCGCGCCGCGCATCGTCGAGGTGCGCGGCGGCGAGGAGATCGAGCGCGCGCCCGACGAGGAGAGCGCGGCGAAGCGCGGCTTTCGCGCGCCGGGTCGCGAGGTCGCACCCGGCCGCGGCGCGACGAAGCTCCAGGACGGAGGCGTTTGAACATGGCGACGGCGCGTTTTCAGGAGATCGCGGCGAAGGTCCGCGGCGGCGAGCGGCTCGGGTTCGACGACGGGCTCGCGCTCTTCGAAGAGCCCGACTTCCTCTCGGTCGGCGCCCTCGCCAACGAGGTGCGCGAGCGGCTGCACGGCGATCGCGCCTACTACAACCGCAACGTGCGCCTCGAGGTCACCAACGTCTGCGTCGCCTCGTGCATGTTCTGCTCGTTCGCGAAGCTCGAGGAGGGGATGCCCGGCGCCCGCACGCTCAGCGTGCCGCAGGCGATCGATTCGCTGCGCGCCAAGGTCGATCCGAGCGCGCTGCCGACCGAGGTGCACATGGTCAACGGCCTGCACCCTGGTCTTGCCTTCACGTACTACGAGGAGCTGCTCTCGGCGCTGCGCGAGGCCTTCCCGACGCTCCATCGCAAGTGCTTCACCGCCGTCGAGATCGACTTCTTCGCCAAGCACTACGGCATGACCACGCGCGTCGTGCTCGAGCGCCTGCGCGCGGCGGGGCTCGAGTCGATGCCGGGCGGCGGCGCCGAGATCTTCCACCCCGAGGTGCGCCGCAAGCTCTGCGCCGACAAGGCCACCGCCGAGGAGTGGGCCGCGATCCACGGCGAGGCGCACGAGCTCGGGATCTTCACCAACGCGACGATGCTCTACGGGCACATCGAGACCTTCGCCCACCGCGTCGATCACCTCTTGCGCCTGCGCGCGCTGCAGCAGGAGTCGATCGCCCAAGGGCGCCCCGCGCGCCTGCAGGCGTTCATCCCGCTCGCGTTCCACCCGGAAGGCAACGACCTGCGGCGCGTCCCGGGGCCCACTGGCGTCGACGATCTGCGCACCCTCGCCGTCTCGCGCCTGATGCTCGACAACGTCGAGCACCTCAAGGCGTACTGGGTCGCCTCGACCCCGAAGATCGCGCAGGTCGGGCTCGCGTTCGGCGCCGACGACGTCGACGGGACCATCGTCTCCGAGACGATCTACGGCTCGGCGGGCAAGCGCGCGCCCGAGGGGCTCGCCGTCGACGAGCTCGTGCGCATGATCCGCGAGGCTGGGCGCACGCCGATCGAGCGCGACACGCTCTACCGCGTGATCACCGAGCACCCGCGCGCCGCCGCGCCCGAGGCGTCGTTCCGCCTCAAGGATCGCCGCGAGGGGCGCCACCTCGAGGTCGTCTCGTGACCGCGGTCGAGCCGCTGCGCATCGCGGGCGTCGGCTACCTCAACGCGGCGCCGCTGGTGCACGGGCTCGCGGGCGATCCGGGCGTCGAGCTCACGCTCGCCTCGCCTCGGGAGGTCGCCAGACGCCTAGCCGAGGACGAGGCCGACTGCGCGCTCATCCCGGTCGCCGCGGTGCTCGAACAAGGCGGGCTCGAGATCCTCGACCTCGGCGTCTCGGCCGACGGCCCCGTGCGCAGCGTGGTGCTCGTCGCGGCGCGCCCGTTCGACGAGATCCGCACCGTGCTGCTCGACGCCTCCTCGCGCACCAGCGTGGTGCTCGCGCGCGTCGTGCTCTCGTGGATGGGGCTCAGCCCGCGCTTTCTGCGCCGCGAGGCTGCGCAGGCGATCGCCGAGGTCGGCGGCGACGTCGCCGCGCTGGTCATCGGCGACCCCGCGATCGACCTGGCCGAGCGCTTCGCGCACTCGATCGATCTCGCGGCCGCCTGGCGCGCGAAGACGGGGCTGCCGTTCGTGTTCGCCGTCTGGGCGGTGCGCCGCGGCGCCGTGCGCGGCGAGCTGATCGAGCGGCTCTACCGCGCCGCCGACGAGGGGATCTCGGCCGCCTCCGCGATCGCGACCTCGTACGCCGAGGCCAAAGGCGAGCGCCCCGATCGCTTCGTCAGCTACCTGACGCGCAACATCCGTCACCGCCTCGGGGCGCGCGAGCGCGAGGGGCTGTTGCGCTTCGCCGAGGAGGCTTCGAAGCTCGGGCTGCTCCCCGACGTCCCGCGCGAGGCGCTGTTCCCCGTCGATCCCGGGCTCGGCCTCACCAACGCCGACGGCCCGCGGGCGCGGCGCGCGGCCTCGGTCGACGCGCTGCTCGATCGGGTCGTCGACGGCGGTCGCCTCTCGTTCGAAGACGCGCTGCACATCTATCGCGAGGCGGACTTGTTCGCCCTCGGCATGGCGGCCGACGTGGTGCGGCGGCGCAAGGTGCGCGCGGACGTCGTCACGTACATCGTCGATCGCAACGTCAACTACACCAACGTCTGCACCACCAGCTGCCGCTTCTGCGCCTTCTACCGGCCGCCGGGGCACGACGACGGCTGGACGCTCTCGCGCGAGGAGCTCGGCACGAAGCTGCGGGAGGTCGTCGGCGCCGGCGGCGTGCAGATCCTCTTGCAGGGGGGCTTGAACCCGGCCCTGCGCCTCGAGTGGTACGAGGAGCTCTTTCGCTGGATCAAGTCGACCTACGGCCTCGGGCTGCACGCGCTCTCGCCGGAGGAGATCCTCTACATCGGCCAGCTCGAGGGGCTGTCGACCGAGGTGGTGCTCGCGCGTCTGCGCGCCGCAGGCCTCGACAGCGTGCCGGGCGGCGGCGCCGAGATCCTCGTCGATCGCGTGCGGCGGCAGATCGCCAAGGCCAAGTGCACGAGCGACGAGTGGCTCGGCGTGATGCGCGCCGCGCACCACATGGGGCTCCGATCGAGCGCGACGATGATGTACGGCACGGTCGATCGTGACGTCGACCGCGTGCTGCACCTGTTGAAGCTCCGCGAGCTGCAGGACGAGACCGGCGGCTTCACGGCCTTTTTCTGCTGGGATTTCCAGTACGAGCAGGGGACGCGCATCGCGCCCGGCGACCACGGCACGGTGCTCTACCTGCGCACGCAGGCGCTCGCGCGGCTGGTGCTCGACAACTTCGATCACGTCGGCTCCTCGTGGGTCACGCAGGGCCCCGCCGTCGGCCAGATCGCCCTGCGCTTCGGCGCCGACGACTGGGGGAGCGTGATGTTCGAAGAGAACGTCGTCTCGAGCGCCGGCACGACCTTTCGCACCACCGCGCCGCTCATCGAGCGCCAGATCCACGAGGCCGGCTTCAAGCACGCGCGGCGCGACGTGCGCTACGCGTACCTGACGGAGCCGACGTGAGCGATCGCCGCCCGCGCCTGTTGCACCTCGACGCCGCGCTCCTGGGCGACGGCGGCGTGGTGCGCGACGCGGCGGTGGTGCTCGACGGCGCGCGCGTGCTCGACGTCGGGCGAGCCGAGGAGGTGATGCCGCGCGCCACGGGCGCCACGCCCGAGCGGCTCCACGGGGTCGTTATGCCCGGGCTCGTCAACGCCCACGCGCACCTCGAGCTCTCGGGGCTGCGGGGCGCCACGGTGTTCGGGGCGGGCTTCGTCCCCTGGCTCGAGTCGATGCAGGCCGCGCGCCTGGAGGAGCTCGAGCAGGAGCGCGACGCCGCGATCGAGCGCGCGCTCGCAGAGCTGGTCTCGGCCGGGGTCGCGGCCGTCGGCGAGGTGACCAACGATCTCGTCGCCGTCGCGCGGCTCTCGCGCGTCGCGCACGCCACGGTCTTCCACGAGCTCTTCGCGCTCGACGCGGGGCAGGGGCGTCGTCGCCTGGCGATGATGGCCGAGCAGCGCGCGGCGCTCGACGCGGTGCTGCGCGCGCCGACGGTGCGCTACGTCGTCGTGCCGCACGCCCTCTACTCGACCCACCCCGAGCTCGTGCGCGAGGTCGTCTCCGCGGCCGACCCCGACGGCCCGCTCACCGTCCACCTCGCGGAGCACGCCGCCGAGCGCGCGTTCCTCGCCGATGGAGGCGGGCCGCTCGCGCGCTTCTTCGCGCAGCGCGGCCTCGCCGCGGCGCTCGCCGCGTTTCCGCTCGCGCACCAAGGGCCGGTCGCCTACGCCCGCGCGCTCGGCCTGCTGCGCCGCGGCGCCGCGCTCGTGCACCTCGCCGACGCGCGCGCCGAGGAGCTCGATCTCGTGGCCGAGGCCGGCGCCTACGCGGTCCTCTGCCCGCGATCGAACCTGCACATCGAGGCGCGCCTACCGCCGCTCGACGCGATGCTCTCGCGAGGGGTCGCCATCGCGCTCGGCAGCGACTCGCTCGCCTCTGCCCCGAGCCTCGATCCGCTCGCCGACGCGCGCGCGCTCTGCGATCGCTTCCCCGAGGTGCCGGCCGCGACGCTCCTCGCGGCCGCGTGCTGGGGGGGCGCGCGGGCCATCGGCTTCGGCGCGTCGCTCGGGCGCATCGCGCCGGGCCTAGCCCCCGGGATCGTCTACGTCGCGACGGAGGCGCCGCTCGCGGCCGACGTCGACCCGGCGGCCTGGCTGCTCGGCGAGCGCGGCGCCGCGCGACGATGGCTCGCCCGCCCCGGTGGGCTCGAGCCCGACGGAGCTCGCTCGTGATCCGCGCCCTCGCGCGCCGCGCCTCGGCGTACGGCTCGCTCGTGAAGATCGCGCACACGGTCTTCACCGTGCCCTTCGCCGTCGCCGCCGCGATCCTCGCGACGCGGCGCCCGCACCTCGCGGTGACCCCCGCGCGCCTGCTCGCGATCGCCGTCTGCCTGGTCGCCGCGCGCAGCGCCGCCATGGCCTACAATCGCGTCGTCGATCGCGACGTCGACGCCCGCAACCCGCGCACGACGTCGCGCGAGATCCCCGCCGGCGTCGTCTCGGTCGGCGGCGCCATCGCCTTCTGTGCGGTCACCTCGGCGCTCTTCCTCGCGGCCGCGGCGACCCTCGGCACGTGGCCCGCGCGGCTCGCCCTCCCGGTGCTCGCGGTGCTCCTCGGCTACTCGCACGCCAAGCGCTTCACGTGGGCCGCCCACCTGTGGCTCGGCGTCGCCCTGGCGCTCGCCCCGGCAGGCGCCTGGATCGCCATGGGCGCCGCGCCGGAGCCGTCCATCTTCGCGCTGATGGTCGGCGTCGCGAGCTGGATTGCCGGCTTCGACGTCTTGTACTCGCTGCAAGACCAAGCGTTCGATCGCGACGCGCGCCTGCGCTCGATCCCGACGCGCTTCGGCGCGCTCGGCGCGATGCGAATCGCGCGTGGCTTGCACGTGGTGACGGTGCTCGCGCTCGGCGCCTGCGGCCTGCTCGCAAACGCTCGAGCTCTGTACGCCGTCGCCTGCGTCATGGTCGCGGCGCTGCTGGTCTACGAGCACTCGCTCGTGCGGGCGATCCCGGGCGATCCCGAGGGGCGCGTCGACTTGTCGCGCATCGATCGCGCGTTCTTCGACGTCAATGGGTGGGTCTCGCTGGGCTTCGTCGCGCTGGTCGCCTTCGATCGCGTGCTCCTCGGCTGACCTGCTGCTCGGCGTGCGGAGAGCGCGTTGATCGCGCGGCGTGCCCTGGAGGCTGCACGATCGCTTGGTCGTGGGGCGGCGCGCTGGACCTACCAAGCGGGCGTATCGTCTTGCGGTCGTGCGGCGGGATCGGGGCGACGGAGCCCGTTCTTGGCGCCGATTTCGCGCCTTCAGTGTGGTGGTTACCGCCTGGCACTATCGGCATTCGTGCGTCTACCGCGTCGATCGCAAAAGCCGCGCGTGCAACCGCAACGACCGCAGGCAGTGCCATCGCGAGGGAGCGGTGTCCGTCGCGATCTTCAGCATGGATCGCGGGTGTTCGGCCTCTCGACCGAATCGGCCCCGCGTATGCAGGGGCGCGCGTTCCTTGGTCGTTCGGCCGCTCCGCGGGGACTCGCTGTGGGGAGCCAGGACGGGAGGATTGAAAATGAATTCGAGACACATCGGCTTGGCGGCGATCTTGTTCGCCACGGTGTTCGCGGTCGGTTGCGGCGGCGGCGACACGGGCCCCGCGGGCGCTGCTGGCGCTGCTGGCGCGACGGGACCGACCGGCCCTGCCGGCAATGATGGCGTGACGGGCGCCACGGGCGCCACGGGCGCGACGGGCGCGACGGGCACGTCGGCGCCGGTGGCCGGCAAGATCTCGGTCACCGTGATGGACGCGGTCAACAAGACGCTCCCGCTGCAGGGCGTCTCGGTGGCGCTGTCGGACTCGGGCGGAACCGCCATCGGCACGCCGGTCACCACCGACGCGACCGGCAAGGCGACCCTCGACAACGTGCCGCTCGGCACGGTCGTCGTGAACCTCACCCTCGCGAACTACACCCCGTCGGGCAAGGTGCTCGTCGGCGTGCTCGCGGGCCAGACGGTCAACGTGAGCGCCTCGCTCACCGAGGCCAAGACGGGCGCTCCGAGCGTCACGCTCTCGTGGACCGGCGACGACTTCGGCTACGCCGACTTCGTCCCGACGGGCCCCACGGTCTCCGTCACCGCGACCAGCCCCACCGGCGCGACCCTGAAGTACGCGTGGAGTGACGCCACGGCGACCGGGCTCGGCGCCGTCGTGCCGAGCACGACCGATCCCACCAAGGCCACCGTCACCATGCCGACCCTCGCGGCGGCGTCGGCGGCGCACGTCGAGGGGGGTGTCGCCTCGCAGTACGTCTCGGCGACCCCGCTCGAACCCCGCATCGGCGTGCTCCCCGTGACGGCCGACGGGCGCGGCGCGGTCTCGGCGAGCGTCACGGTCACTGACGATCGCGGCCAGAGCACGAGCGCGAGCGCGTCGCTGAACGCGGCGAGCGTGCAGACCGGCAACCACAACCTGGCCCTCAACCAGACGATCTACGTCCAGAGCGGCCACGACGGCACGAACGCCTGGTCGATCACGGCGCCCACCGGCGCCACCGCGCCGACGCTGACGAACGCCACCGCGCGCGTCGCCTCGTTCACTCCGACCACCGCGGGCCTCTACACGCTGACCGAGGGGACCAACACCCTCAAGGTCTACGTGGGCGACTGGGTCGGCGCGGTCGTGGGCGGCGCAGGCGGTCCGGGCACCGAGTCCGTCACGCCCAGCGGCACCTGCCTGATGTGCCACGACGACACCACGGCGCCCGACGAGTTCACCCCGTGGAAGGGCACCAACCACGCGATCAAGTTCGCCAAGGGACTCGTCGGCGACAACGGCACCCACTGGAGCGTCACCGGTTGCGGCGGCTGCCACACGGTCGGCTACGACCTCGGCGTCAACAACAACGGCTTCGACGACAACATGAAGACCGCCGGCTGGAAGCAGCCCGCGATGTCGGCGACGGCGTGGACCGACTTCGTCTCGGCCATGAACGCGGGTACCGCGGCGCAGAAGAACATGCTCGCGCTCTCGAACATCCAGTGCGAGAACTGCCACGGTCCGAACGATGGCGCCGCGCACAAGAACCCCGACAAGCTGTCGGCGGCGCCGTACGTGAGCGAGTACACCGACTCGCGCATCTCGTTCAGCGCCGAGGTCTGCGGCACCTGTCACGCGGCGGGAACCGGCCACCACTACTACTCGGAGTGGGCGACGGTCGATCCGACGACGGGCCGGAGCCACTCGAACCACGGCTTCGCCGACGGCTCGGGCTCGATGATGGCGGTTTCGAACGTGGGCAAGCCGACCGAGGCGCTCAACGGCCACTGCGGTCGCTGCCACTCGGCGCAGGGCGCGACGCAGTACTTCGACCAGCTCGCCGCCGGCAATCCGGGCAACCTGGCGACGACCGCGGGCGTGACGAGCGCCAACGTGCAGCCCATCACCTGCACGGCGTGCCACGATCCGCACGACGCGAGCAACCCGAACCAGCTGCGCGTGTTCGGTGACACGGCGATGCTGCCCGCGGGCTTCGCGGTCAAGGGCGCCGGCAAGGGCGCGCTCTGCCTCAGCTGCCACAACAGCCGCAACGGGACGTACACCACGGCGACGGGCACCATCGCGACGTACCTCCACGAGGACGGCCAGATGCAGCCGACCGGCTACAGCGCGCCGCACCTGGCCGACCAGGGCGACGTCTACGCGGGGCAAAACGCCTACTTCATGGGCGTCGGCAACCTGCCGATGCCGTCGAAGCACATGGCGGCCGAAGACATGTGCGTCGGCTGTCACATGGCGAACAACCCGTCGACGCACTCGTCGCACGGCTCGCCGGCGATCAACTCGCACGAGTTCCGCATCACCGACGCGGGGGCGCAGACGCTGTGCGCGAGCTGCCACGCGACATCGGTGAAGCCGGAAGGGATCCAGGCGCAGGTCGAGGATCTCCTCGGTCAGCTCCAGACGGCGATCGGCACGGCGATGGTGACCAAGCTCAATGGTCTCGGGTCGCACAGCCTCAAGCTGACCGCGTACGATCCGGCGAACGAGGGGAACTCCACGGGGGCGGGCGCCGTGATCGTCGACGTGAGCGCGAACCCGGTCACCGCCGTCGGCATGGCGGAGGTGCACGGTCAGGTGAGCTTCGTGCTGACCTTCACCAACGCCCTATCGATCACCTGGAACGGCGCGACGGCCCCGGTTTCGATCAGCTCGATCGCCGTCCAGATGGGCGCGATCCTGGACAACGCGTCGGGGAATGCGGTCTACGCGCTGACCGGCAACATGTACCGCGCCGGCTGGAACTACTTCCTCATCGAAGGCGACCAGTCGAAGGGGATCCACAACCCGACGTTCGCGATCAGCGTGCTGAACAAGTCGATCGCGCAGGACCTCTCCAACTAGGGGAGACGGACCTTCGTATACCCCCCTTCGTGAAGGGGATTGGCGAGGCCAGTCTCCTGCTCGAGGGATGAAGCAGAAAGCCGCAGCTCCATCGGGGGCTGCGGCTTTCGTCATTGGGGCCTCCACGCGACCAACCCGGCGACCGCGTGCTTGCCTGTAGCAGGGCGCGACACGCGGCAAGTGCGACGAGCGCGGTGTCTGCATCCATTTGGCACAAGTGAAACGCAAACATCGCAGCGATAGATACGCCGGCCTCCTATTTTTCGCTTCCTTCCGGGCACGTTGGCTGCTTATGTCGCGCCCCGACCCGATGCGCGCGAGCACCAATCCGGGGATCCTCGGAAGGGCCGAACGGCGAGTTGGCGCAATGCGTGCGCCTGCTCGAAGTTCTTTCGCCACGCGGGCTCTCAGAACCAACGGAGCAACCATGCGAGCGAGCACAACCCCAGGGTGGAGACTCGCAGCTGCGGGAACCGCAGCGGCGATCTTCGCGTTGATGGTGGCGGGCTGCGGCGGCGGTGATACCGGACCCAAGGGCGACCCGGGGGATCCCGGCGCCACCGGCCCGACCGGCCCCTCGGGCAACGACGGCATCCAGGGCACCACGGGCGCCACGGGTACCACCGGCGCGACGGGTGCGACTGGCGCTACCGGCGCTACCGGCGCTACCGGCGCCGCGGGCGAGGCGGGCGTTGCCGGCTGCGACGGGCTGAACGCCGGTCAGTCGGCGGGCCTGAACGTCGGGCTGAAGGTCACCTCGACCCCGACGGGCGGCACGGCGAGCGCGCCGTTCTACCAGACGGGCGACAAGATCAAGTTCGACGTCTCGTTCACCGACAACTGCGGTCGCGCGGTGCCGGTGGCGAACCTCAACGTCGCGAACCTGTACATGTCGGGTCCGCGCGAGGCGCTGTCGACCAAGAGCGCGAACGCGCTCCTCGGCGCGGTCACCGATCGCACCGTCACCAACCACCAGCACCACTACATCAACCTCGCCACGCCGAGCTTCGCCTCGGGCGCGGCGTCGCTGCTGACGAACAACCCCGACGGCTCGATCACCTTCACGACCGCCGCGGTCTCGACGGAGCCCGCCGGCACGTACACGATCGGCGTCTGGGCGAAGAACTCCGATCAGACCACGCAGGTCTTCCCGCAGGTCGACGTGCAGATCGGCACGGCGACGGTCGAGAACTACACGACCGGGGTCGACAACAGCGCCGGCTGCAACACGTGCCACCAGGGCACGCGCTCGGGCGGCAAGTCGTACTTCGCGCACTCCCAGCCCGGCTTCGGGCCGCTCGGCAACTGGGCGCTCGACTCGCGCGCCGTGGCCACCTGCAAGATGTGCCACAACTGGGACGGCTACAGCCCGAACCCGATCATTCGCAAGGTCCACGCGGTGCACCGCGGCGGCAACCTGCTGAACCCGGGCGTCGCGCATCCCGAGTACGGTCTGCCCAACGTCGACACGTCGATGCAGACGCCGGACATCGCGGCGATCAACTTCCCTGCCTGGCCGGGGCACGAGAAGAACTGCACGATGTGCCACCAGGACAACAAGTGGCAGACCCCGGCGCGCGCCGCCTGCGGCACGTGCCACGACAGCCTCTTCTTCAACGACCCGACCAACAGCCTGACGAGCGGCAAGGTCAGTCTGAACCCGCCGGCGCCGCTGGGGCAGCCCTACGTCAGCTGCGCGACCGCGGGCTGCGGAAGGAATCAGGCCTGCAACGCCACCACCGGCGCGTGTGACCGCATCATCTCGTGCGGGAGCGACGCAGACTGCGCGGCGGGCTTCGGCTTCCCGTCGGGCACGACGTGCACCATCCCGACGGGCAAGACCACCGGCACCTGCAGCGCGAACATCACCGGCCTCAAGCCGAGCGGCCCCTGCGCGCAGGACTCCGACTGCAGCTCGTTCGGCAACGGCATGCCGGTCGGCTGCGACACGACGTCGACCAGCGCGACGTTCGGCATGTGCGTGCTCAAGCAGCACCCCGCGATCACGCCGACCATGGAGGCGTCGGGCGCGTGCACCACGTGTCACGGCGCGACCGACCCGATCGGCCCGATCAACGCCCACTACGTGCCGCAGCACGATCCGGCCGCGGTCAGCGGGCTCAAGCTCGCGAACGTGGTGCTGTCGAAGGTCGGTGCGAGCGCCCCGCCGGGGATCTACGCGGCCGGCGATCAGCTCCAGATCACCTTCGATCTCAGCGTGGCCGACAGCTCGGTCACCGACTGGACGAAGGAGCTCTACAAGCAGACCCCCTACAACTACAACGCGACGGTCGTGGTGAACGGTCCGACCGATCACCCGAACCGCATGTTCGGGGCGACGACCGTGCAGCTCGCCCCCTCGGGGACGATCTCGTCGCAGGTCGGGACCGTGACCTGCGCCAACCCCAACGGCACCGGTTGCGTGCTGACCTTCGCTCCGAGCAACGCGCTGAAGAACCTCTTCGACGCGCCGGTCGGGCAGCCGAGCGGCAAGCAGGTCGTCGCGAAGAGCGGCACCTACACGATCTGGTTCTACATCTACAAGACGTACAACCCGTTCGAGTCCGACGAGAACAAGCGGTACACCGACGTCGGCAACGCGACGCTGAACTTCCTGTACGACGCGGGCGACGGCAACGCCCCCGCGGCGGGCGCGAACCTGCACCCGCGCCAGGTCGTCGCGATGACCGCGTGCAACCGCTGCCACGACCAGTTCGGCTGGCACGCCGCCAACTCGCGGCGCGTCACCGAGAACTGCCACGTCTGCCACGCCGAAGGCGCCGGCACCTCGTACACGTCGTTCAGCGCCGTCAAGGACCAGCCCATCACGGGCATGGGCCCGTCGTTCTCGAACCTCGACGGCTCGACGCCCTCGACCTGCTCGGTCGACACCGACTGCCAGTTCCCGTGCGGCACCTACAGCACGGCGTCGGGCGTGCCGACCTGCAGCGGCACCAACGGGCAGCTCGGCGGCCAGCAGTGCTTGGCTACGGGCAGCGGCGCCAAGCAGTGCGCGTGGGTCGTCAACCCGTTCCCGACCTCGAAGCTCCGCTTCCCGGTCCTCATTCACAACATCCACTCGGCGAAGCTCCGCTCCTGGTACCTCGAGCAGACCAACGTCGATCCCACCACGCGCAACACCTACTGGATCAGCGCCGGCAACGACTGGCCGGACACGCTGCTCCCGATGGATCTGCGCAACTGCACCGTCTGCCACGCGGACTCGGCGGCGACGTGCAAGAGCGACGACAACTGCGGCTATGGCCAGTCGTGCCAGGGCGGCAAGTGCGCCAACACGTCGTGGCAGAACGCGTCGAAGGACGTCTGCCTCACCTGCCACGACAGCGAGGCGGCGTACGCGCACGTGAACATGAACGTGTACAACGATCCGGTCCGCGGCACGGTCGAGGCTTGCGAGACCTGCCACGGCGCCGACGCGGACTTCGCGGTCGCGAAGATGCACGATCCGAGCGGCTCGAACCCCGAGGTCTCCTCGCCGTTCAGCGTGCAGAAGACCATGCCGTGGATCACGAACGTCACGTCCCGCGCCTCGTGGATCAAGGCGTACGCGCCCGCGGCGGCCGTGCGCTTCACGGGCAAGAGCGCGGCCGACCTCGCGCTCGGCAGGTTCGGCCTGTGATCCGTTAGCGCCGTAGCCCGCTCAGGGCATCGGCACACTCCGGTCGGCGGGGCTCCTTGGTGGGCCTCGCCGATCGCGTTTTTGTGCGCTCAGAGCGGCTGCAGCGAGTTCGCTGCGTCGATGAGCGCGAGGTCGTGCTTCTGGCTCGCGTCGTTCGCGATGACGACGACGACGACGACGCCGTGGCCGTTGGGCGCGTCGCCGACGAGCGTCAGCACGTCGACCGGCACCCGCGAGGCCTCGGCAGACATGTCCTCGTAGATGACGCTGGTGATCCCGTGCACCGTGGTGCTGCGCCCCTTCTTCAGATCGATCTGGTCGAGGCCGTGCTCGGCGCCGATCGTCCTCAGCAAGTTCGCGAGCTGCACGCGGTCGTCGGCGCCGGCGAGCTCGATCACCGCGACCTTGTCGGCCGCCTCGGCGCGAAAGCGCTCGCCTCGACGCGTCCACGTCCACCCCTCGGGCGCGCGCAGCTTCGCGCCGCGCGCCTCGAGCGACAGCCACGTCCCGCCGCTCGCGGTCCCTTTGGCTTGGTCGACGGCGCCTGCGTGGGCGAGGGGGCCGCCATTGCCCGCGCACCCGAAGCCCGACGCGACGACCCACACGGATAGAAGAAGAGCCCGACTCGTCGTGTGCCCCATGCACCTTGCGATGCAGGTGCGCGCGAGCGCTCGCGCAGCACGACTGGCCGGGCTCTTCGAAACGGCGTCGCCCGCGCGACGCTCGAGGCTACTGCTGAACCGTCAGCGTCACACGCCGCGGAACTTCCCGGCGAAGATCTGCCCGTCGCCGAGCTCGTAGCCGATGCGCAGCAGCTGGTTGTACTTGGCGATGCGGTCCGAGCGCGAAGCGCTGCCCGTCTTGATCTGGCCGGCGTTGGTGGCGACGGCGAGGTCGGCGATGAACGCGTCCTCGGTCTCGCCCGAGCGGTGCGAGATGACCGCGCGGTAGCCGTTCTGGTGCGCCATGCGGATCGCGTCGAGCGTCTCGGTCAGCGTGCCGATCTGGTTCACCTTGATGAGGATGGCGTTCGCGACCTTGTCCTTGATGCCCTTGGCGAGGCGCTCGATGTTGGTGACGAAGAGGTCGTCGCCCACCAGCTGCACGTTCGCGCCGATGCGATCGGTGAGCTTGTGCCACGTCGCCCAGTCGTCCTCCGCGCAGCCGTCTTCGATCGACACGAGCGGGTACTTCTTGGTGAGCCCCTCGTAGATGTCGACGAGCGTGTCGCCGCTGATCTGCTTCTTGTCCCAGGTGTACGCGTTGGTCTTCTTGTCGAAGAACTCGCTCGCCGCCGGGTCGAGCGCGAGCGCGACGTCCTTGCCGGGCTTGTATCCGGCCGTCTCGATCGCCGCCATGATCCGCTGGATCGCCTCCTCGTTGCTCGCGAGGCGTGGCGCGAAGCCCCCTTCGTCGCCGACGGCGGTGACGAGGCCGTCCTTCTTGAGGTTGGCCTTGAGGTGATGGAACACCTCGACGCCGGAGCGCAGCGCCTCCTCGAACGAAGGGGCGCCCCACGGCACGATCATGAACTCCTGAACCTCGAGGCCGCTGTCGGCGTGCACGCCGCCGTTGAGGATGTTCATCAGCGGCGTCGGCAGCACGCGCGCGACGGCGCCACCAAGGTAGCGCCAGAGGGGCAGACCGAGCTCGTCGGCGGCAGCGCGCGCGGCGGCGAGCGAGACGCCGAGGATCGCGTTGGCGCCGATCTTCCCCTTGTTGGCCGTGCCGTCGACCTTGTTGAGCACGTGGTCGATGGCGCTCTGATCGAAGACCTCCATGCCGACGACGGCGGGCGCGAGGAGATCGGTCACGTTGGTGACGGCGGTCTTCACTCCCTTGCCGAGGTAGCGCTTCTTGTCGCCGTCGCGCAGCTCGATGGCTTCGTGCTCGCCGGTCGACGCGCCGGAGGGGACGGCGGCGCGGCCGTGCCCCCCCTCGTCGGTGAAGACTTCGACTTCGACGGTGGGGTTCCCGCGGGAATCGAGGATCTCGCGGGCGACCAGATGGTTGATGGCGCTCATGCGTTGCGTCTTCGATCCGATGCGGGAGCGGGGCAAGGCTCGACGACGAAGCCCCTCGCAACGAGGCGCGTCACGCGCGCCGGAAGCGCGGGCGCTCGGCGTGCGTTGCGCTCCCGACCAGCACGCGCTCGGCCGGCGCCCGCGACGTCGGACTTGCCCCAACGCACGAAACGGCCGTATCGGAGGCTCGATGACCTTCGCGATCGGCGTTCGCTTCTGCACGGCCTGCGTGGCGCTCGCGGCCCTCTCATGCGCGAAGGGGGCGCCGCCCGCCTCGATGTTGGACGCCGCCGCCGCGGAGCCTTCGACGAGCGCGCGCGCGCCCGAGCCGTCTGCAACCGTCGCCGCGACCGCCGTCGTCGCCGCCGGTGCGCCCGTCGACGCGCCGCCCGCCGCGCCCGTCGACGACCTGCAGGAGCGCGCGCGCAAGCTCTTCGAAGCGATCCTGCGCGACGAGCCCGACCTCGCGATGCCCCTCTTCTATCCGCGCGACGCCTATGTCGCGAACAAGGACGTGAAGGACCCGGGCGCGGCGTGGGACAAGCTCCAGAAGCACTACAAGATCGCCATCCACGGCTACCACAAGAAGCTCGGAAAGAAGGGCGCAGAGGCCGAGTTCGAATCGCTCGAGCTGAACCCGAAGACGCAGATCTACGTGGCGCCGAAGAAGGAAGCGAACAAGGCCGGATACAACAAGGTCACGAAGTCGAAGCTCCACTACAAGGTCGGCGGCAAGAGCAGGACGTTCGACGTCACGACCATGATCGACAACGACTCGAAGTGGTACGTCACCGTGCTCAAGTGACGCGACGCAGGCCTCCTGCCCGCGCCCGCTGACGCGAGGGCGCCCCGCGCCGCTCGACCCTCCGCGCGCGGCGCGTTAGGAGGCGATCCGCGATGGGAAAGATCCTCGTCACCGGGGCCTCGGGGTTCATCGGCTCGCGCATCGCGCGGCAGCTCTGCGAGCGCGGGGATCAGGTGCGCGTGCTGATGCGCCAGTCGGCGTCGCTCTCGGCGCTGAAGGGGCTGCCGGTCGAGGTCGCGATCGGCGACATCACGATCGGCCACACGGTCTATCGCGCGCTCGCCGGCTGCGATCGGCTCCTGCACGTCGCGGCGGCCTACAAGTTCTGGGATCCGAACCCCGCGACCGTGCTCGAGCCGTCGATCCGCGGTACGCGCGAGGTGCTCGAGGCGGTGCGCGCGCGCGGCGAGCAGATCCGCAAGGTCGTCGTCACGAGCTCGGTCGCGGCCGTGGGCGCCGCGCGCGGCGACACGGTGCTCGACGAGGGCGCCGAGTGGAACCTCGCGGACTCCGAGCTCTACCTCGTGGCCAAGCGCCGCGCCGAGGAGCTCGCGCTCGCGGCCGCGCGCGAGCTGCCGATCACCGTCGTCTGCCCTGCCGGCGTGTTCGGCCCCGGCGACGCGAGGCCCACCCCGTCAGGGGCGCTGATCGTGCGCTACCTCAACTGGTCGATGCCGATGCGCTTCCCTGGCGGCGCCAACGGCATGTCGGTCGTCGACGTCGACGACGTCGCGCGCGGGCACTTGCTCGCGCTCGACCACGGGCGCGTCGGTGAGCGCTACATCCTCGGCGGCGAAAACCTCACGCTCACCCAGATCGTCGAGACGATGGCCGCGATCACCGGGCTGCCTGGGCCCGGCGCCGTGCCGCCGAAGGCGCTCGCGATGCTGTTCGGGCGCGCGAGCGAGATCGGCGCGCGGCTGTTCGGCGGTGAGCCGGAGATCACCTACAAGATGGTGCGTGACGGCTTCGACACGAGCTTCTGGGTCACGAACAAGAAGGCCGAGACGGAGCTCGGCTACGCCCACCGGCC
>JAJXTK010000624.1 GCA_021783935.1 Myxococcales bacterium
CGCCGCCTGGGTTGTTCGCCTACACCGCGACGCGACACGGTGACGCGGCTCTGCGTTACCTCCTCACCGGCTTCGGGCAGCTTCTGGGACACGATGTCCGCCCTGTCGTGCCGTTCGCGGCGCAGCTCGCGGCTCGACTCAGCCGCCCTGCACCGGGGATCCAGGGCGCTCCCGAGGTCTCGCTGGCGGCGCTGCTCGGCGCGCTGCTCCGCCCCGACTTCCTGGCGGAGTGCGGCGTGATGAAGCCGCACGATGCCACTGCGGATTCGACCAAGCTCGTCGAGGCGGTCCGCGTTTGGTCGCAAGCGCTGCGATTCCCCGGCGTCTACGCATGCTCCGAGGCCGCGGACCGGCTCGACGCCTCGAGCATCCATCGCGAGCGTTCGACGCTTTGGATCGAAATCCCCCGCGATCATCTCGAGCTCATCGAATGGCAACTCCTCTGCCGCTTCGTGAACGCGACGCTCCTCGACCTCCTTGGTGAGCGGGCGGCGGAGCGTGGTGAAGAAGCTGCTCGCCCGCTCGTGCTGGTCACGCTCCCCGGCACGAGCGCAGGCTCATTCGTCGGGCCGCGCCTCGCCGAGGAAGCCGGAGCGCACGCCGAATGGCTACTGGCAACCGCAAGCACCCCGCAGCGCGGGTTCCCGCCGCTCCTCGCAACATGGGTCGGCGACGGGTGCTCGACGATGATCGGTCCGGACTTCCTGCCGCACGGCGACCGGTGGAGTTCGGTGTTCGGCAAGGCGATCGTTGCGCAGATCGCTGCTACTACGGCGCCCGCTTCGTGCGTCATTTCCGGCTCCGAGCGGGGGCTCGTGGCGACGCGCGTGAACGCAGCGCCCCTCGAACGCTCTGGGGACGCCGCCGAGGCGCTACGACGGCACGCGCTGGCGCGGCGCGCTGCGATCCAGGCGACGCACTACGCGGATTGCGCACGCGAGGCGCTGGGCCGAATCACGGACACCTCGAGCCTCGTCGCGCGAATGGCATCCTCCGACGTGCTCGCGCGAGCGTGGTACCGCGTGCGTACGAGCGGGTCGGAGGCCGTCGGCATCGACGGCGAATCCATCGGTGCGTTCGCGAGCGACCTGGACAAGGAGCTCGCGCGCCTCGCGACGGAGCTTCGAAGTGGGACGTATCGACCTCTTCCAGTGCGAAGGCTCTCGCTCCGAAAGGACGACGGCGGCAGCCGGATCCTCGCTGTGCTCACGGTGCGCGATCGTGTCACGCAGGCCGCCGCGCTCGAGCTCCTCGAGCCGATTCTCGACCCGACCTTCTCGGAGCGGAGCTTCGCCTTCCGGCCACGCCGCGGCGCCCCCCACGCTGTCCTCGCGATGCAGCGCGCGATGGCCGAGCGCCGCTTCCGCTGGGTGATGAAGTTCGACATCGTGAAGTGCTTTGACTCGCTGGATCACGGCATCCTGCTCGGCCTGCTCGGCGTGCACGTACACGATCGGGCGCTCCTCGAAATTATCGAGGCGTGGTCGCGCGCGGAGATGCTCGTCGGGAGCGATCTCCTCTACAACGAGATCGGCGTGCCGCAGGGCTCCCTGATCGCCCCGATCCTCGCGAACGTCTACCTGAGCCCCCTCGACCGTGCTCTCGAAGCGCGTGGCCTGACCTTCGCGCGTTACGCGGACGACATCCTGATCGCCGGCGAGAGCGAGGTCGACGTGCGCGAGTCGCTGGACTTCGCCACCCGCTACCTCGCGGATCATCTGCGCCTCCACGTGCATCCGGCGAAGACGCACCTCGGGCCCCTTGAGCAAGGCGTGCCGTTCCTCGGCTTCGTGCTGAAGCCAACGGGACCGGAGATCGAAGCCACCAAGCTCGATCGCTTCACTGGACGTGTCCGGGTGCTGCTCGGAGCGATCCGGAACGCATCGGTGTGCAGCGATGTGCGCGGCATGGAGTCGGCGCTACGCAGCCTGCGCGCCCTCACGCGGGGTTTCGCGGGCTACTACCGCTCTGTCGGCGAGCAGCCCGCGATAGCCGCCGCGCTCGCCGCGGCCGATCGGACGGTCGAGGCGCTCGGCGACGAGCTGCTCCCCGCCGCAGTGCAGGCACATCCGCTCTGGGTCAGCCGCGGCAGGATGGGCGTTGTCGATCGCGCGAGGGCCGTCGGCATGGATCTCGGCTACTCTGCGCTCGCGGCCGAACCCGGAAGGGAACCCGATGATCCGCCGCGCGGCCTAACCGAGGCGAGCGATGCGCAGAGACCTCGGGCGCCCCGGGGCGCGAAACAAGCGCGCGCGGCCACAGCGATCGGCGCGTCCCTCTGCGAAGGGCGGCTTCACATTCACGCCCACGGCGCCCATGTGCACCGCCGGGGCGATGACCTCCTCGTCACTCGCCGGAAGGAGGTCCTCGTCGAGACCTCGATGAACAAGCTCGCCAGCGTGTTCGTCACGGGGTTTGCGACATCGATCGCGACGGACGTGGCCGTGCGGCTCTCGGCGCTGGACGTTCCGGTCGTCGTGGCCTCACCCGTGCTCGCCGACGACACATTCGCCGTGATTAGCTCTCCCGTTGCGGGAACTGCGAAGCTGCGAGCGGCGCAAGCCTTGCACGGAGGCTCTCCGCGTATCGCCGCGATCGGTCTGGCGATGCTCCGTGCGAAGGTTCGCAACCAAGCGTCGGTGCTTCGCTACTTCGCGAAGCACGCATTGAGCGTCGGCGCCGCACACGCCACGGCGCTCGTCGAGGCCTCGCGCGTGATCCGCGAGGAGGCGCGCCGGCTCGCGGAGGTCGACAAAGCGGACTGGGGCCGAGCCCGCCTGGAGGTGATGGGGCACGAGGGGCGCGCGGCGGCGGCCTACTGGAGCGCCCTGCGATCGCTCGTTCCCGGCGAGCTGGCGTTCCCCGGGAGGCGGACTCGCGGGGCCGAGGACGCGCTCAATCAGGCGATCAACTACGCGTACGGCTGCCTCTACGCTGAGGTGTGGCGCGCCGTGGTACGCGCCGGGCTCGATCCCTTCTTCGGAATCGTGCACGGCTCCGATCGCGGAGGAGCCTCGCTCGTCTTCGACATGATGGAGGAGCTGCGCGCGCCATTCGGTGACCGCCTTGTACTCGCACTCGTGGGCCGAGGCTTCCGGCCGCGGCTCGGCGCCCTTGGCGGACTAACGCGAGCAAGCCGAAGGGCCCTTGCACGGATGTTCGGGCGGGCAGCGACCCGCACGACGGTTTGGCGAGGGGAGACCTTGGCGCTCGCGTCGCTCATTGCGGGGCAGGCGCGCCAGGTCGCTCGGGCCTTCGCCGGTGGCCGGGCCGCGTACCGGGCGTATCACTTCCGGTGGTGATCGAAGGCACGTGCGCGTCGGCGAGCTCGCAAGACCAGGCGGCGACGACGACGCCTCTCTCGAGAGATGACCGCGGGATTGCTCGTCGCCTTGCCGAGCAGCATCGTCGTCGCGGTGCCGACCCGCCACGCGGCGCTCCTGGTGTGGGATCCCGGCTGCCTGTTCGGGGTAGCGGCAGCTGCGAGAGACCTCCGGTCGCGCCCGCGAAATTTCGAGGCCCTGCCCGCCTCCCGCGTGGTACTCGTCCTCCCTATCCAGAGCGGCCGCGCAAGAGCGCGCCTTTTCGGAGGGCCACCATGCGCGCGCGTTCTCGTCTCGCCTCGACCCGCCTGCTCGCCTCGCTCCTGTTGGTCGCGCCGGCGGTGCTCGCCCCGCTGGCGAGCCTGGAGCCGCGCGCGGCGGCCACCCCCGCGAGCGTCGTCGCCGCGCGGCCGATGCTGCAGACCGGCGCGCTGGCCCCT
>JAJXTK010000045.1 GCA_021783935.1 Myxococcales bacterium
GAGCGTGACGTTCACCGCGTCGCCGAACGCGACGAGCTTCGAGGGGATCGTCGCTTGATCGTGGTACATGGCCACGCACGCCGCGAACGCCCTGTCGCGCGCGCAGCGGCGGATCGCCGACTCGGCCGGAAGCGGCCCTACGAGCGCGCGGCGGCTGCCAAGCACGGCGAGGCGCGCGCGAGCCTCGGCGAGCCCGGGATCGATCACAGTGCGCTCTTCGTGGCCGAGCAGCCCCCCCTCGCCGGCGTGCGGGTTGAGCGCGAGCACTGCGACCGCGAGGCTCGGATCGACGTCGAGCGCGTCGACGAGGCGCGAGGTCCAGTAGGCCGCGCGCGCGACGTCGCGCGGCTCTAGGTGCGAGGGCACGTCGGCGATCGAGAGGTGCGTGGTGGCGAGCGCGATCGTGAGCGCGTCGGCGACGAAGGCCATCACGGTCTCGAAGCCGCCGAGGCGCGCGCCGAGGTGCTCGGTGTGCCCGAGGAAGCCCGCGCTGCCGGGGGCGCCCGACGCGACGATCGCGTGCTTGGACACCGGGGCGGTCACCAGCGCCTCGGCCTCGCCCGCGGCGACGGCGTCGCACGCGGCGTCGAGCCACGCGAGCTGGGCGGCGCCCCCCTCGCGCGTCGGGGCTCCTGCGCGCAGCGTCTCGACGGCGAGCTTCGCGCCGATCTGCAGGACGGGCAGCTTCGCGTCGAGCGCGCGCGCCTCGGCGACCGAGCCGATCTCGACGACGTCGTCCGCGCTCGCGCCGACGGCCGACGCTCGCGCGCGAACGAGCCCGACGTCGCCGAACGCGATCATCCGATAGGGCGCGCCGTCGCGGCGCGCATCGAGCGCGGCGCGCAGCGTGACCTCGGCGCCGACGCCGCCGGGGCAGCCGAGGGAGATCGCGAGCAGAGGCCTGCGCGTGCCGTCCGCAATCATGCGGCGAAGGTTACTCCCGCCGCGTCCCCTTGCGGGGCTTGATGTCCGGCAGCGTCGGCAGGATCTCCGACGCGCGCGCGAGCAGCGTCGCTTCGTCGTTGCGCGACGGCTCCTCGACGACCTCCTCGAGCAGCCGCTCGAGCAGCATCCCGAGGCGAGGCCCGGGGGGCATTTCGAGCCGCTGCATGAGCCGGCGCCCATCGACCGCGAGGTCGCGCACGGTGAGCGCCTCGCCGCGCGCCAGGATCTCGGCGACGCGCGCCTTGAGCTGCGCGAGCGACTCCAGATCGGGCTCGGCGTCGCGATCCTTGCCGCGCAGATCGGCCTCGTTGAGCGCGTACAGATCGTCGAGCCGCTCACGGCCGATGCGCTGGATCCAGCGGCGCACCGCCGCGTCGGTCCAGTCGGGCGCGTAGCAGACGAGGTGGTGGCGAACGAGGTGGGCGATGCGCACGCGATCGTCGTTCGAGAAGCGCAGACGCTGCAACAGCGGCTCGACGATCTCCGCGCCGATGCGCTCGTGGTCGTAGAAGGTGAAGTCCTGCGTCTTGTCGCTGAAGGCGCGCGACCTCGGCTTGCCGACGTCGTGCAACAGGGCCGACAGGCGCAGGATGGGGTCGCCCGCCGAGGCGTCGACGCACGCGAGGGCGTGCTGCCAGACGTCGTAGCGGTGGTACTTGTTCTGCGCGCAGCCGACCTGTTGCAAGAGCTCCGGCGCGCTGACCTCGAGAAGGCCGTGCTCGCGCATCACCTCGAAGGCGCGCGAGGGGCGCCTCGCCTTCATGGTCTTCAGCCACTCGTCGCGGACGCGCTCGGCGGAGACCTTGCGGTACGTCGCGAGGGCAGGGCGGATCGCCGCGGCCGTGGCCGGATCGAGCTCGTGCTCGAGCGTCGCGACGAAGCGCGCGGCCCGGAGCGCGCGCAGGCCGTCCTCGGCGAAGCGCGCGCTCGCGTCGCCGACGGCGCGCAGGACCCTGCGCCGCAGATCGCCGCGGCCGTCGAAGGGGTCGATGAGCATCGCGTCGCCGGTCGCCAGCGGATCGAGCGCGATCGCGTTGACGGTGAAGTCGCGTCGCGCGAGGTCGGCCACGATGTCGTCGACGAAGACCACCGCGTCGGGGCGGCGGCCGTCGCTGTAGGTCGTCTCGCCGCGCAGCGTGGTGACCTCGTACGCGTCGCCATGGGGCGTGCCCGCGTGCGGCATGTGCACGGTGACCGTGCCGTGCTGGATGCCGGTGGGGATCACGTGCCGAAAGCAGCGCATCACCTGCTTCGGGCGCGCGGTGGTCGCGACGTCCCAGTCGGCGACGTCGGCGCCGCGAATGAGATCGCGCACGCACCCGCCGACGATCCACGCGCGGTGCCCCTCGTCGCGCAGGCGCGCGCACAGGTCGAGGAGGCTCGGCGGGAGTCTCGAGACGTCAGGCGAGGTCACGCTGCGTGTGTACGGCGAGCGCCGCGCGGTCGCAAACGCCCTCGCGCGGGAGGTCTCGCGGCAGCGCGCGGGAGGCGCGAGCGCCGCTCCCCGTTTGCGCCCGGGCGTGGATCGAGCACGCCTCGCGGCATGACGCCGGAACGCCTCCAGGTGCTCTACTGCGGCAACGGCTGGCGCGCGCTCGTCGATCACCTGCGGGCGGCGCTCGCCGAGCTCGAGATCGCCGCGGACGTGCAGCAGCGCGACTTCGCGCGCCCGCTTGCCGACCAGCTCGCCGAGGTCGACGTGCTCTTGCCGTCGCACTCGATCGTCGGCGCCCTCGAGCTCGCCGCGGCGCCGCGCCTGAGGCTCGTGCAGCAGCCCGCCGTGGGGCACGAGACGATCGACCTCGCCGCCGCCCGCGCGCGCGGGGTGCCGGTGTGCAACGCCCCCGCGACCAACACCGACGCGGTGGCGCAGGCCGCGCTGCTGCTCATGCTCGCCCTCGCGCGCCGATGGCCTGGAGCGCAGCGCGCCTTTCGGCGCGGCGAGATCGGCGCGCCGGTCGGCATCGAGCTCACCGGCAAGACGCTCTGCGTGATCGGCCTCGGACGCTCCGGCGGCAAGCTCGCCGACTACGCGCGCGCGCTCGGCATGCGCGTCGTCGGCGTGCGCAGCCAGGACGATCGCGCCTCGCTGCTCGCGCGCCTCGCCGAGGCCGACGTGGTCTCGATCCACTGTCCGCTCACTCCGGCGACGCATCGGAGCGTCGACCGCGACGCGTTTCTCGCCATGAAGCAGGGCGCGCTGCTCGTGAACGTCGCGCGCGGCGCCGTCGTCGATCGCGAGGCGCTCGAGCACGCGCTCGACCAAGGCAAGCTCGGCGGCGTCGGGCTCGACGTCTTCTGGGAAGAGCCGTGGGATCCGAACGATCCGCTCTTCGCCCGCCCCGACGTCGTCGTGCTCCCTCACGTCGGCGGCACGACCACCGACTCGCTCACGCGCATCGCCAGGGTCTGCGCGCGCAACGTACGGGCCATCGTCGACGGCGGAGAGCTCGCGCACCGGATCGCGTGAGGCTCCGCGAGGAGCTCAGCTCCGCTCGGCGGCGACATGGGACGCATGGCAGCCCGCGTCGACGCCGCGGCCCGCGCGGTTGCCGGCTTCGCGATCGCGTCGCGTTCAGCGAATGTTGTAGACCGGCCCGCCTGGCGTCTTGCGCGTCGCTTCGAGCAGATCGGAGCCGCGCGCGTGCTCGTCGGTCGCCTCGACCACGACCGCGCCCGCCTCGACGCCGACCGGCATCTGCCCGCGGATCTGCACGAGCACCTGCTCGACCAGCGGCCGCGAGATCTCCGCGGTCTGCCCGACGAGCGCGACCGCGAAGGAGCCGATGCCGGTGAGCCCCGCGGTGCACGCGGTGAGCGACAAGAGCAGCATGTCGAACAGATCCACCGCGGCCTTCGACGCGCGCCGCAGCGCCTGCATCTCCTGGATCGTGAGGCGTCCCTGGCCGTCGCGCGCCGGCGTGCGCAGGAAGAACCACGCGAGCGTCATCGGGAAGCGCGCCCAGCGCGCGAAGGCGAGCTCCTGGTCGAGCGCCTGGCGGAACGCCTCCTCGTGCAGCAGCCCGGTGAGGCCGTCGCGAAGGCGGAGGAACTGCAGCGCCTTCTCGTGCAGCGTCGAGGCCTCGCGAAAGCTCACGAGCTTCACGCGCAGCTCGCCGACCATCGCCTCGTTGCCGTGCAGCAGCGTGACCTGCGCCTGGCGATCGTAGGCCCCCTCGCCGTAGATGCCGTTGGTCGACGGCCGCGGATCCTTCGCGTCCTCGAGCAGCCAGCAGCCGTTGCTCGTGAAGGCGAGCGAGCAGTGCACGCCGCTGATGGTCGCCTCGGGCACGACGAGGTCGACCTGCTGCCGCGAGCCGGGCACCGTCGGCGCGCGCCCGAGCACCAGGCGCGTCTTGTCGAGCGGCAACACGCGGCCGATGAGCTCGCGCGCGTTCGAGGCGAAGGTGACGAGCAGCCCCTGCGCGTCGGGCCGGAACGGCGTCGACGGGCCGCGATATGGCGGGTGCGCGCCGGGGTCGATGCGCTCGCGCGCGACCTGCAGCGGGTTGGTCGCCGTCGTGTTCGGGTTGAAGAAGCGCAGGTGGCGCGCCTGGGGCCGGCGCTGCGGCTCGCGCGACATCAGGCGGAAGATCTGCTTGAGCTCGTCGACCGCGAGCCCCGGCGGGATGCCGAACGGGAGCTGGCGCTCGATCGGGTGGCTCGGCGGGTGGTGCCCCGGCTCCGGCACCTTGGCCGAGAGCATCTCCCAGATCGTCATGCCGAGCGCGTAGAGGTCGTCCTCGACGCTGGCGCCGCCGCGATCCAGGCGCTCCGGGCTCATGTAATTCGGCGTGCCGCCGTCGGCGTTCTTCTTCTCGCCGCGCAGCGTGCCGAGCGTACGGGCGCGCTCCTTGGCGAAGCCGAAGTCCACGATGAAGCCCTGGCCGCTCGCGCGATCGACCATCACGTTGCCGGGCTTGAGATCGCCGTGGACGATGCCCGCCGCGTGGATCGCCGCGAGCCCCGCGGCGACGTCGCGCGCGATGCGCCGCCACTCGTCGGTCGTCACCCCGCCGGTGCGCTTCTTCTCGCGGATCCACTGGTGGAGCGTGACGCCGTCGACGAACGCCATGGTGACGATCGGCCCGTACGGCGACTGGTGCAGATCGTGGACGCGCGCGACGT
The DNA here is from genome assembly GCA_021783935.1 of Myxococcales bacterium. Lineage (GTDB taxonomy): Bacteria > Myxococcota_A > Polyangia > Polyangiales > JADJMO01 > CAIXWQ01. The sequence continues at coordinate 5,074 of JAJXTK010000045.1, forward strand.
TCGGGTGGTTGACCTGCCGCGCGATCTCGACCTCTTTGCGCAGGGCCTCGTCGTCGCCGGGCAAGCGCGTGTCGCGGCGCACGACCTTCACCGCGACGGGGGCGAGCCCGAAGTTGCGGTCGCGCGCCAGGAAGACCTCTCCCATGCCGCCCCGGCCGAGCGAGCGCGCCACGTCGAACCGATCGACGAGCACGGTACCTTCGCGGATTTCGGCCTCTTTCTCCTTGAACATCCCCATCACCCGAACGCGGTCGGCGCAGTCGCGGCAGCTCTGAACGTGGCTTCCGAGCCCTGGATCGGTGCGGGGGTCGAGCCCGTCGAGCAGACGCTCCACCACCCGATCGCAGAGTCCGGCGGCGGGGGTCGACACCGTACGTTCAGGCTCGCAGGGCGCGTCGGGGAAGACAACCCCGAGGCGCGCAACGTTCGCGCGAACCTCGCGATTGGAGCCGTGTCTCGAGACGAGCGAACAAAACGACCACGCCCCCCCGCGTGGACGGGAGGGCGTGGAGGTGCGAGCCGCCGGCGTCTTCGCCGAGCGCCCCGCCAGGGCTCACATGCAGCCGCCGACCTGCGCGCCGGCCTTGCCGAACGCCGTGCACTTCTGACCCGTGGGGCACTCGCCGTCGCTGGTGCACATGACGATGCCGGTGCAGGCGCCCGCGGCGACGCACGTGGTGTTCTTCATGCTCTTCGCGTAGTTGCCGCAGCCGGTGGTGCCGAGGCCGATCGAGGCGCCGGGAGCGCAGCAGACCGGGGTCGCGGTCGGGCAGTCGGAGACCGGATCCTGGCAGCCCCAGTCCATCGACTTCGCGACCGGGCAGGCGGTGCCTTCGGCCTGGCAGGTCGAGGGGGTGCCCGCGCTCGCGGGCGTCTCGCAGCAGTGCTGCACGCCCGCCTCGGCGCCCCAGTTGCCGCCGTAGCAGGACTCGTTGCCCGCGTCGCCGACGCTGCTGAAGGGGCAGTAGATGGTCTTGCCGCCGGCGTCCTCGCTCGGCGGGTGCAGCGACCCGATCTTCGAGCACAGGCCGGTGTCGGCGGCCGGGGCGGTGTCGTCGACCGTGCCGCTGTCGGTCACGGGGCCGGTGTCGGAGTTGACGCTGCCGGTGTCGTGGACGCCGGAGTCGGTGGTGACGCCGGGGGTGATCGTGGTGCTGCTGCTGGAGCACGCGAACAGCGCGCCGCCCGCGGCGACGACGAAGATGGAGATGAAAGCCAATGCGTGGTTGCGATTCATGTCGAGCGACTCCTCCGCGCGAGGGCGGTGCCGTCTGCGATCTGCGATATCTGCGGTTCGGCGCCGATGTATGCCAGATCCGAGCCCCGGTTGCCAGCCGGGCAGCGGCGAAGACGCCCCCGCGACAAGAGCGCATCAAATCGTCACCCGGCGGATCCCCAGCCGACCCCATGGGACGCGCGATCAGCGCGCCACGCAGCGTTGGAGGGCGAGCTCGATCCCCGCGCCGATGAGCCGGCTGGTGAGCATCACGCCGCCACGCTGCGCGACGATCCGCTCCCCATCGAGCTGCGGCTCCTTGCTCGGCGGCGTGCCAGGGGGCGCGTGCGCGGGTAGCAGGCGGGCGTCGTCGTCGGGCCCGAGCCAGAACAGCCACGGCTTCGGCTCGAGCGCGATCGCCGGCTGCCCCGCCGCGACCCCTTGGTCGACGCGCGCGAGCACGTGCGGCGCCCCCAGGCTTCCCGCGGGCTCCGTCGTCTTCGGCACGGCCGAGATCACGACGTAGACGCTCCCGCCGTCGCCGTCGGTCGGGCGCGCGTCGTCTCGCACGGCGAGGTAGAGCGCGTCGTCGATGAGCCGCGCCGTGAACGCCTGCGCGTGGCCGTCCTTCGCGCTCAGCGCGACGACCGGCCCGCGCGCCTTGCCGCGCGCGAGATCGACGATGACCGCCTCGATCCAGCGGTAGGTCTCTTGCTGCGAAGGTTCCCCCGCGCCGCCGTCGGGCGCCTCGGTCGAGTCGGGCCGCTCCGCGAGCCACAGCAGCGCCGCGCGCGCGTCGTCGATGGGGACGAGCACGGGGAAGCTCGCGTCGCTCGTGAGCGGAGAGACCGCGTCCGAGGGCGGGGGTGCCGGAGCCGGAGCCGATGCCGGAGCCGGAGCCGGAGCCGGAGCCGGAGCCGATGCCGGAGCCGATGCCGGAGCCGATGCCGGAGCCGATGCCGAAGCCGGAGCCGATGCCGAAGCCGGAGCCGATGCCGAAGCCGGAGCCGGAGCCGAAGCCGAAGCCGGAGCCGATGCCGAAGCCGGAGCCGATGCCGAAGCCGCTGCCGATCCCGATCCCGAAGCCCCAATCACCCGCAACCGCACGAAGCCGTAAGTGCCCGACTCGTCCGCATCATCCCACGCGACGAGCGCCCCTTCGGCCGTCGGCACCGTCGCGATCGCCTCCGACTCGTCGTGCTCCGTCGGCAGCGTCGCGAGCTCCACGAGCTTGCCCGCGTCGAGGCGAGCCACCTTCACCGTCCGGCGATCGCCCTGCGCCGACGCGAGGATCACGATCGGTGCTCGCCCCTCGCGCGCAGCGACCCTCGGCGCCCGCGCCACACCGGCCGCCGGGAGCCAGCTCGCGACCGTCCGCAGCGAGCCGCCGTCCGCCGTGAGGCGGAGCACCTTCGCGTCGCCGAGCCGGCCGGGCGATCGCACCCCCACGAGCCACCCGTCGCCGTCGGCCGCTGCGCTGCCGAGCTCGGCCGCGAACGGCACCAGGCCCGCCTCCAGCGCCTCGGCCGCGCCGAAGCGCTGCGCCATGCCCACCGCCGTGCACGCGGCGAGCGGCGCCGACGAGGCCGACGCGGAGGGCTGCGGCGTCAGCGTCTCGGTGCTCACGTCGCCGCACTTCGCGCAGGCGGTCGGCGCGGCGGCGAACAGCGAGGCCAGAAGCGGGACGCGCCAGCGCACCGCGGTGCGATAGCACGTCGCGCGAGGGATCGGTTCGGCCTGGCGGGTCGTCGCATGACGGCCCGCGCAAACCGCGACCGTCAGCGCGCTGCGGTCGACTGCGCGGAAGATCGAGCGATGACGCGGGCGAGGAGCGGTCGGTCTCCTAGGAAGTCCGGGGCTCGCTACGCCGCGCCGACCGCCGCCAGCGCCTGGTGCGCGGTGGCGACCCCCTCGCTCCAGCCGATCGCCTCGGCCAGCGCCTGCCCTGCGCGGTAGCTCTCTTCGGCCTCGTCGATCTTGCCGAGGCGCACGAGGTAGTGCCCGAGGTTCACGTGGATGCGCGCCTGGGCCATGCGATCGCCGGCCTGCCGCGCCAGGCTCAGCGCGCGCATCGACTCGGCCGACGCCGCGCGAAAGTCGTCGCGCCGCGCCGCGATGTTGCCGAGGTTCGCGAGCGCGCGCGCGGCCGTGGCGGAGTCGCCGATCCTCTCGGCCTGCGCGAGCGAGCCGCGGAAGTAGTCGGTCGCCCGCACCGCGTCGTCGCGCCGCAGGTAGAGCCGTCCGATGGCGTTCAAGTAGCTCGCGAGGCGAAGGCGCAGCGGCCGCTCGTTCTTCGCGAGGGCGCGATCGGCGAGCTTGGCGGCCATGTCGACGCCCGTGAGCGCCGCCTGCAGGGCCTTCTGCGTCTCGTTGGCCTCCTCGAGCGCCCCCGACAAATCGAGGTAGAGCTCGCAGGCGAGCTCCGCGTCACGCGCGCTCCCCGCGCGCTCGATCGCCCGCTCGAGCAGGAGGACCGCGTCGGCCGCGCGACCGCCGCGGCGGTTCGCCGTGGCGCGCGCGCGCTCGGTCCTCGCGAGCGCGATCGCGCGCGCGCGATCGTCGAGCGCGAGCTGCTCGAGCACCGCGGCGGCCTGCTCCACCCCCGCGAGCTCGCCGATCTCGGCGTGCGCCTCGGCGAGCGAGACCACGACGCGCGCCGCGCTCTGTGCGTCGAGGGCGCCGAGGTGCTGCGCGGCCCTTCGCAGCAGCGTGGTGGCGAGCTTGAACTCCCCGCGCGTGCTCGCGGCGGCGGCCGCGTCTTCGAGCCGCGCGGCGGCCGGCCCCTTCTCGCCCGCGAGCTCCCAGTGGCGCGCCATCTCCTCGAGCGGCACCGGCGCGCTCTTGGTCGCGGCGCGGATCGCCTCCCAGCGCTCGGCGAGCGTGGCGTGCAGCGCCTTGCGCTCGGCCGGCGAGACCATGTCGTAGAGGACCTCGCGGATCCCTTCGTTGGCGAAGCCCACGCGCCGCAGCCCCGCGTCGGTGCGCGCGCGCTCCTCGAGCAGCCCGCGTCCGACGAGCAGGCGCGTCGCGGGCTCGACGTCGAGCTCGGAGCCCGCGAGCGCGCCGAGATCGCCGAGGTCGACCTCGCTGCCGGCGATCGCAGAGAGCAGCAGCACGCGCTGCGTGTCGGGATCGAGCGCGCGAAGGCGCGCCTCGACGAGGCCGCGGAGCCCTTCGGCCACGACCTTGGACTCGGCGTCGAGCGCCCAGCGGCTCCCCTCGACGCGCAGCGCGCCGGCCGCCCGCAGCGCCTCGACGATCGACTCGAGGAAGAGCGGATTGCCGCTCGCGCGCTGGAGGATCGACCGCGCGACCGTCGGCGTGACCTCGGCCTCGGGGAGCATCGCGTCGAGCAGCCTCTTGGCGCTCTCGGCGCCGAGCGGGCCTAGCTGGATGCGCTGGAAATGCGGTGCGCTCCAGTCGCTCCAGATCCCCGCGCGCGCGGTGAGGATCAGCACCGCCGAGCTCTTGGCGACCGCGCTCGCGAGCTGCGCGAGCAGCGCCGCGGACGCGGGGTCGATCCACTGGAGGTCCTCGACGATGAAGCCGACCCGACCGCGCCGCAGCGCGGCCGACAGGAAGTTGCGCACCGCCGCCGTGCCTTCGCGCGCGGCGACCTCTGGGGTCGGGGCGGCGCCCTGCGCGAAGCCGCTCTTCGGGCGCACCGTCGACGAGGCCGCGCCCAGCGGGTTCGACCCCTCGCTCCGCACGCCCGACGGACCGCCGAGCAACAGCCCTGCGAGCTGCTGCTCATCGGCCGCCGCGAGCCCCATCCCCGCGAGCGTGCCGCCGCCGCCGAGCGAGGCGCGCACCTGCTCGGGCGCGGCGCCGCGGCCGATCCCGGTGTAGGTGAGGATCAGATCGCGGAAGGCCGCGAGGCTGCTCGCGCCGTTGGGCCGGCAAGCGACGCGGTGCCAGCGGATCGCCAGATCCTTCACCCGCGAGGTCGCCTCGCGCACGAGCGCCGTCTTGCCGATGCCCCCGTCGCCGCGGATCGCCACGACCTGCCCGCGCCCTTGGCTCGCCGCGCGCGCCGCCTGCACGATGACGTCGATCTCGGCCTCGCGGCCGATCACCGCGCGCACGCTGCCGCCGATCGCGACGAGGGCCGTGTCCTCTCGCGCGACCAGGGCGCCGCCGCGGCCCGGCGAGGTCGTGAACCCTTCGCCGACGCGCGCGCGCAGCGACTCCTCGATCACGATCTCGCCGGCGCGCGCGAGCTCGAGCAGCTGCGACGCCTTCTGCGCGGCGGCGCCGAGCACGTTCGGCCCGGCAGGCCCCTCGGTCACGAGGAAGATTCCGCTCGCGATCGAGGCGCGCAACCAGCGCGCCATGCCCGCCTCGCGCCGCACCGCGAACGCCGCCTCGAGGGCGCGGTGCACGAGCTGCTCGACCTCGTCGGCGCTCGCCTCGATGCCGAAGAGCGCGGTGAGGCGCGTGCCGCCCACCCCTTGCAGGTGCGCGCCGAGCGGCTCGAGCACGCGGCGCGCGAGCTCGAAGCGATCGCCGATGCGCCCCGCGAGCTCTTCGGGATCGCCGGCGTCGTCCTGGCCGATGAGCTCGATCACCAACACCGAGAGCGCGCGCCGCTCCGACGATGCCTCGCCCTGCGCGCGGCGCAGATCGCCGAGCAGCCGATCGGGCAGCACCCCGGCGAGCGACGAGAACGCTGCACCCGCTGGTGGCGGGCGGAGCGATCCCCGCGCCGAGCCGGCCGTCGGCGCGAGGCTCGTGGCCGCGCCGCAGCTGGGGCAGAAGCGCGAGGTCGTCGGCACCGCCTCGCCGCACGCGCGGCACGGCGCCGTCGACACGCGATCGGCCGTCGCGCTCGAGGCGCCGACCGCGCTCTCGATCGCCTCGCGGAACTCGCGCGCGCTCTGCCAGCGGTCGTTCGGCGCCTTGGCGAGCCCGCGCAGGATCACGCGCTCGAGCGCCGGGCCGACGTTGCGCTCCGGGGCGCGCCGCGACGGCGGCTCCGGCGGCTGCTCGACGTGCAGGCGTGCGACCTCGAGCGGCGAGGGGGCGTCGAACGGGCGCGTGCCGGTCGCGAGCTCGTAGAGCATCACCGCGATCGAGTAGAGATCGCTGCGAGCGTCGGTCTCTCGCCCGCACGCCGCCTCGGGCGACATGTAGAGCGGCGTGCCGATCATCGAGCCCGCCTGCGAGAGCTTGGGCCCCTCTTCCTGCGCGACCTTCGCGATGCCGAAATCGCACAGCTTGGCGATCTCGGTGCCGTCGGGGCGCCTGCCGACCAGCACGTTCTCGGGCTTGAGGTCGCGGTGGATCAGCTGGATCGCGTGCGCGTCCTCGAGCGCGCTGAGGATCTGCGCGACGATGCGCCCGCCGCGCGCGAGCTCGAGCGGCCCCTCGTCGCGCAGCAGGCGGTAGAGGTCGGGGCCGACGAACAGCTCCATCACCAAGTAGAGCAGCTGCCCCTCGCTCGCGTCGGTGCGGCCGAAGTCGAGCACGCGGATCGAGTTCGGGTGGTCGAGCTTGCTCGCCGCGCGCGCCTCGCGGACGAAGCGCGTGGCGAATTCGCCCGAGCGCGCCAGGTGATCGTGCATCACCTTGAGCGCGACGCCGCGCTCCAGGGCCACGTGCGTCGCCTGGTAGACGCGCCCCATCGCGCCGTTGCCGAGCAGGCGCTCCACGCGGAACTTCCCCGCGATCGTCTTGCCGAGCAGCGCGTCGCTCGTCGGCTCGGCCGCGAGCGCCGCCCCGCACGCCGAGCAGAACTGCGCTCCCTCGGCGTTCTCCAGGTCGCACACGCGGCAGGTCGGTCGGGCCACCGCAGGGATCTTAACGCGGAACGACGCGGCGTCGCGGTCGGGCCTCCGCGCAGCCTCGTCGGTGACGGCGGGCCTTCGTCGGGCGACCTATCGTCAGGTGCGCTGGCGAAGCGCGCCCGACTATGGGCAGCCCGTCGCGGTCACGAGCGGCGTCTGCACCGTGGTCGCCCCCTCGGCGTCGGTGGTCACCGACCCGGAGACGCCGAGCGGGCCCGCGCAGAGCGCCTGCGTGTCGGCGGCCGTGAGCTGCTGCGAGATCGTGTACGTGAGCGTCGACTTCGACGACGGCTGCACGGTCACCGGCAGCGTCGCCTGCGGGACGAGCTTCGCGTCGAGCAAGATCGGCTGCCCGTCGCGCACGAGCCGCAGGCCGACGGTCTGCACCGTGACCGGTCCGGTCGCCCAGTGCCCGAGATCGAGCACCACGTCGACCGAGCCCGTGAGCACGTCGCTGAACTGGTTGCTGGTCTTCTCGAGCGTGAGGTTCTGCGCGTAGACGGCGAGCGTCGCGTCGGTCTTGGTGCCGCACGAAGCGGTGCAGAGACCGAGCGCGACGAAGCCGAGGAGGCGCCGCACCATCACTGGACCGCGTCGGGCTTCACGCTGTGCGAGGCGGCGGTGTCGCAGCCGAGCGTGACGCCCGTGAGCATCCCGTTCTGCTTGACGATCTTGAACTCGACGCGCCGGTTCTTCTGCCACGCCCCCTCGTTCTCCGCGTTGTCGAGCGGGCAGTACTCGCCGTAGCCCTTGGCCTTCAGGCGCTTGGCCTCGACGCCGCGCTCGACGAGGGCCGCGACGACGCTCTCGACGCGGCGCTGGCTGAGGCGGAGGTTGTAGTTGTCGTCGCCGCGCGAGTCGGCGTGCCCTTCGACGTACACGAGCTCGAACTCCGGGTGCGCCTTGAGCGTCGCGGCCACCGCGTCGACGATCGGCAGCGAGGTCTTCTTGATGTCGGCGCGGTCGTACTCGAACTCGATCTTGTCGAGGATGACGATCGACGAGCCCTCGATGATGACGCGCCCCTTGTCCGGGCAGCCGTCCTCGTCCTCGAACCCGTTGAAGGTCTCGGGCTCGTTCGGGCACTTGTCGTCCTTGTCGAGGATGCCGTCGTGGTCGTTGTCGGGATCGGGGCAGCCGTCCTCGTCCTGGAAGCCGTCCTTGTCCTCCGGCTCCATCGGGCACTTGTCGTCGACGTCCTTGATGCCGTCGCCGTCGTTGTCGGGGTCGGGGCAGCCGTCCTCGTCCTGGAAGCCGTCCTTGTCCTCGGGCTCGTTGGGGCACTTGTCCTTGCTGTCGGGGATGCCGTCCTTGTCGCGGTCGCCGTCGATGCCGTCGGGGCAGCCGTCCTCGTCCGCGATCCCGTTCATCGTCTCGGGGTCGTTCGGGCAGGCGTCGCGCTTGTCGGGGATGCCGTCCTTGTCGTTGTCGGGGTCGGGGCAGCCGTCGCTGTCTTGGAAGCCGTCCTTGTCCTCGGGGTCGTCGGGGCACTGATCGACGTCGTCCTTGATGCCGTCGCCGTCGCGATCGCCGATCGACGGCTCGAAGACGAAGCCGAGGAAGCCGCGGTAGTTCGCCGCCTGGAAGCCCTTGAGGTAGCCGAGGCCGCCGCCGAGGAAGAGGTAGCTGTTGTGCTCGACGAACACCTTCAGGCCCGCGACCCCCTCGGCCGAGAGCCCCGCGGTGCCGCCCGCGTCGTTCTTGAACAGGTAGGAGCCGTACGACTCGCCGACGAGATCGAGCTCGTCGGTCACGCGGTAGCTGACCCCCACGCCGAAGCGCGCGTGCGAGCCGTAGGTGAGGGACTGGCCCGGATCGCCCGCCGCGAGGTCGCTCACCATCGCGCCGCTGCCGGTGACGAACGTCGCGCCCGCCTGCGCGCCGATGCGGAAGCGCTGCGCGGCGCCGAGGCGCTTCTCGACGACCACGAGCGGCGTCAGCGCCACGCCCGGATCGGCCGCGTACCCGAGCCGCGCGTCCTGGCTCGCGAGCCCCTCCGCCTGCAGGATGACGGCGAGGCCGATCGGCTGATCCTCGACCCGCATCAGCCGGTACTTGAGGTTCAGCGCCCACTCGCCCGAGAAGAACGCGTTGACGTCGGTCTTCTGATCTGCGGCGGTGCCGGCCGGCGCCTGCCCGGCCGTCTGCGGGTCGCCGGCGACGAGATCGGTCGGGATGCCGACGCCGATCGTGAGGTTCTTGAGCGGCGAGTAGCTCACGAAGAGCACGCCGTGGAACTGGCTGTTGATCAGCTGGTTCGAGTCGCGCGTCGTGCCGGTGCCGGCGACGGTGTCGCGCAGGCGCAGCAGACCGAAGCCGCCGTCGAGCACGAGGCCGAAGGCGACGTCGCCCTGGCCGAGGACGTCGGTGCCGTTGACGCTGAAGAAGCCCTTCGAGTCGACGGCGGCGTGAAAGAGCCGCGAGTTGAAGCCCTGGTTCGGGCTCGCCGCGAGGCTCGTCTGGGTCGCCTGCGCCTTGGCGGGGGTCGGATCGGCCACGAGGATCCCACCGGCGACGGCCGCTCCGGTGACGACGCCAGCCAGCGAGCGGAGCCTGCGAGAGCGCGGACGGAGAAGCGAAGTCATCGTTACCTCGGAAGCATTCGGTTCGCGACGTCGACGGAGCGGGCGCGCCTTGCGGGCGCATGTCGGCGCACCAACCCCAGCCGGGGGTTACCACGCCCCTAAAGCGAGGGTCAAACCTTCCACGGTCACGGAATTCCGGCTCGCCGTCGGTCGCTCCGGGGGCGCGGCGCTGGCGGCGCACGGCGATGTTCGCCCGGCGGCCAGCGAGCGTAGGCTCCCCCCGTGCGCTTCGCCCGTCAGCTGCCGCTCCTCGTCGTCCTCGCCAGCCTGCTCGCTGCCGATCGCGCGCGCGCGGACGCCAGTGCGCTCGTGGGGAGCTGGAACGCGGGGCCGCTCCTCGAGTCGGTGGCGTTCAAGAGCTGGGTCAAGGAGTGCGGCCCGCAGCCGACCGGGGGCACGGTGCCGGGCGGGCCCTACACGATCTCGTTGAGCGGCGACGAGCTGGTCTTCCACGGCGCGACCCCGTTTCGGACCGATCAGTGCATCGACACGACGACCGGCTCGCGCGTCGCCCACAGCGCGAACCCGATCACGGGGGTCTGGTCCACGCGCTGCGAGACGCCGAAGGACGATCCGCGGGTCACGCAGATCCTCACGTCGGTGAAGGCCACCGGCGACACGAAGATCTTTGTCTACGAGAGGGCGACCTACTCGTGGACGTGGGCGTCGGGCACCTGCACGGCAGACGTCGTGCGCACGTGGAACTTCACCAACCCGCGCGCCGCGGCCGCCGAGTCGGCCAGCGCGCCCCCGGTCGCGACCACGGCGCCGCCGTCGCCTGCGGACACGACGCCGCCGCCGCCCGTCGCGACGTGCACCACCCCTGGTCCGGCCGCGCGGCTCGAGGTCCGGCCCAAGCGCAAGGTCATGCGCCCCGGCGAGTCGTTCGACTTTCCCGCCCCCACCCGCGACGAGGCCGGGCGCGAGACCGGCGAGCGCGCGAGGTTCTCGATCGCGCCCGAGTCGGTGGCGAACGCCAAGGACGTCACGATCGACGCGAGCGGCCACGTCAAGACGAGCGAGACGACGGAGCCGGTGGCGCTCACGCTGCTCGTCGAGGGCGCCTCGCAGCAGGCCAAGGTGCAGCTCGAGGTCGTTAGCTCCGATCGCTACGCCGACGTCTTGAGCAAGGAGGGGCTCGATCCGAGCGGCGCCGACAACCAGGCCGTCTCGGTGGTGGTGTCCGGCGGCGGCGGCGGCGGCGGCGCGGCGGTGGTCGATCCGCGCGCGCAGCGGGATTCCAAGCGCAAGCGCCTCGCGCTGCTGGTCATCGCGGCGGGGGTCGCCTCGCTCGTCGCGCTCGGCGCCGCGCTCCTCTTCCGACGCTCGAAGGCCAAGGACGAGAGCGAAGAGGCCGAGCACCGCCGCCTGCGCGAGGAGGTCGCGCGCGAGCACGCGCGCGCGAGGGCGGCGCACGAGGCGACGGTCGCGGCCGCGCAGGCGGCGCTCGCGCAAGGCACGGCGAAGAGGTGCCCGACCTGCTCGACGATCTTCCCGCCCGACGCGGCGTTCTGCCCGCTCGACGGCGCGACGCTCGTGGCCGCCGTCGCCGGCAGCGACGCCCCGCGCCCCGCGCCCGCGCCGTCGGCCGTTCGGCCGAGCAAGCTCTGCCCGATTTGCGGCGAGAAGTTCCCCGCCGAGGCTCGATTCTGCGGCAAAGACGGCGTCGCGCTCGTCCCGATGAACTGAGGAGCGCGCCGGGCGAGGCGGCGCGCGTATCGAGCCCGTTTCGATTTGAAGGCAGAGCGACGGTGCTGCGGACCAACATGAAGTGCCCCGCACACGCCTCCTTCGCCCCCAGCTTCCGCTTATCGCCGCGGGCCTCGCCGCGCTGGTGCTCGCCTACGACGCGCGCGCCGACGACTACGACGCGCAGCTCGCCGACCGGGGCTACGAGATCGAGCTCGGCGCGCAGGCCGGCTACATGTCCGCCCCGACCGCCGGCTACGTCTCGCCGTTCGGCATC
>JAJXTK010000625.1 GCA_021783935.1 Myxococcales bacterium
ACGGTTGCCTGCGCGCGTTCGCGCCACGCGATCTCCCTTCCCCCGCACCGCGGGGGAAGGGCGGGGATGGGGGCTGTAACAGCGACGATCGCGCTCAGGGCGGGATCCCGACCCGGCTGAGCTGCACGTCATACCCTGCTCATGTAATCACCCACGCGCGGCGCTGGACGGCGCGCGCGCGACGTCCGAACCTCCTTGGCCGCCCCGCCCGCGCGACGAGGCGAAGGAGGGCCGTCATGAGCCTGGAGCCGTCGGTGCCGTGTCCTCGACTCGGCCGGAAGCGAACGACATCGGAGCACGCGGACTGCCCCTATTGCTTCGGCACGCAGGCCGACGTGGCGACCGGCCAGCGCGCGAAGTTCTGCGACTTCGACCCCGCGCGCGACCCGGTGACGTTCGGCTTCCCCGACGGGCTGAGCCGGCATCGCGCGGGCTGAGCGTCACACACAGTCGGGGCCTGTCGTCTCACCGATCGCGTCGGCACCGTCGCACCAGCCGGTCGCGACGCCGCCTCCGCACGCGCGAGGCGCGCGCAGGCCTCACGCCGGCGGCAGCGTCTCGCGCCAGTGTCCGAGGTAGCGCCCTTGCGCGGCCGGGTGGCGCTGGAACTCCTCCGGGGTGCCGCGCATCTCGATGACGCCGTCGAGCATCAGCGCGACCTCGTCCGCGATGGCGAGCGACTCGACCACGTGGTGGTCGGCGAGCACCACGGCCACGCCGTCCTCGATGGCCAGGGCGCGCAGCAGCCTCGCGAGGCGCTCGGAGCCCGCCGGATCGACGCCGCTGAACGGCTCGTCGCACACCAGCACGCGCGGCCTCGCGCACAGCGCGCGGGCGAGCTCGAGCCTGCGGCGCTCCCCCCCCGACAGCTCGCCGGCGCGCTTGCCGAAGTGGGCGCCGAGCTCGAAGCGCGCGGCGAGCTCGGCGAGCTCGCGCCGCGGCCGGCCGACGATCGCGGCGTAGGTCGCGAGGTTCTCCTCGACGGTGAGATCGAAGAGCACGCTCGGCCCCTGCGGCAGGTAGCCGACCCCGCGGCGCGCGCGGCGCCAGAGCGGCTCGCGCGTGACGTCGCGCGCTTCGAAGAGCACGCGGCCGCGCGCGGGGCGCTCCTCTCCGACGAGCACGCGAAAGAGCGACGTCTTGCCCGCGCCCGAGGGGCCGAGCAGCGCGAGCACCCGCCCGGCGCGCGCGTCGAGCGAGACTCCGCGCAGGATCGCGTGGCCGTGGTGGCGCACCTCCACCGTGTCGGCGCGCAGCAGCGCAGGCCCGTCGGCCATCACTTCTTGATGGCGCCGCCGACCGGCACCGACGCCTTCACGCTGGTCATCGACACCTTGCCGGCGGCGAGATCGAGGTCGGCGCCGTCGGCCGACAGCCACCCTCCGGCGCGGAACAGGCGCACGCCGCCGCGCAGCGCGAGCAGCTGCTTGTCGATGTCGTAGTCGAACTCGGTCGCCTCGGCGTGCACCCCTTTGACCTCGGCGACCACGCCGCCGCTGCCGCGCGCCCACGACACGCGCGCGCCGGCCGCGTCGAAGCGCGCCTCGAGGCGCGGGCAGTGCAGCGACAGCTCCCCCTTCGCGAGCACGACCTTGCCCGAGAGCACCGCGGTCTGCGTCTTCTGGTCGACCTCGAGCAGCTCGGCCGACATCTCGAGGTTGCCCGGGATCGGCGGCGGCAGCCCCGGCCCCGCGATCGGCGAGCTCGGCGTGAAGCTCGGCGGCGGCGGCGAGGCCTGGCCGCGCGAGGGGCGCGCGACCAGGAGGCAGCCGCCGAGCGCGAGGCCGATGGCGAGCGAGCCTCGCAGCGGGCGGCCCTCCAGCAGAGCGGAAAGAGCGGACGTCGTCGGCTTGGCCATCACGTTAGTTTTGCTTCGAGCGGTGGGGGGGCGGCAAGCACCGCCGAGAGCGCCGCGATCTCGCGGGCGCGCGAGAGACCCGCGGCGGCCTCGGCCTCCCTAGGCGCGGCGAGGGCGCGCAGCAGCCCGGCGAGCACCGAGAGCACCGCGCGCACGAGGCCCGACTCGGCGTCGGCCGTGGAGGCCGAGCGCTCGCCGTCGAGCGCGCGTCGGCCCGCGGCGACGAAGCCGCGCGCGATGGCGCTCGCCTCGATCGCGAGCTCGTCGTGGGTCGGAAACGCCTCGGCGGCCCCCTCGGCGAGCACGGCGGCGGCCTCGGCGAGCGCGCGCCCGACGCCCCCCTCGACGTGCTCGAGGAGGCGCCGCTCGACGTAGCCGCGCGTCGCCTCGTCGTCGGCAGAGACGAGCTCGTCGCGCTCGCGACGAAAGGCGTCCAGCGCGTCGCGTACGGCCTCGCGCGCGAGCCGCCGGCTCTGCTCGGCGCGCGCCTCTCGCGCCTCTCGCGACGCGCGCGCGGCGTCGATGCTCGGCCGACCGACGCGCAGGCTCGCGGGGGCGTAGAGCGCAGCGTCGAGCGAGACGGCGCGATCGAGGGTCGTGGCGGCGTCGAGCAGGGCTGCGTCCTTCGCGCGACGCTCGGCGGAGGCGAGCGCGGCCTGCTCCTCCTCGCGCGCCGCCGCGAGGCGGAGCGAAGCCACGACGTCGCTCGCGCGCCGACGCAGGCCGCGCTCCTTGAGCGCGTGCTCGAAGGCCGGGATCTCGTCCTCCATCAGGGCGCGCACCGGCAAGAAGCCGCTCGCCGACAGCGCCGCCTCGTCGCCCGACAGGCGCGCCTCGACGGCCTTGCGCGCCGAGAAGGCGAGCGGCGGGCGGAAGGAGCGCAGGCCGATCGACGCCGCGTCCTCGGCGAACACGCGCTCGACCTTCGCGAGCTCGCCTGCGTCGAGGCGATCGGCCTTGTTCAAGAGCGCCTGCACGGGGATGCCGCGCACGACGATCGCCTCGAGCACGCGCCGCTCGCTGGTCTTGAACGCCTGGCCGACGTCGAAGAGCCAGATGGCGAGGTCGACGCCGGCCCCCTCGATCAGCGTCGCCATCGCGTGCCTGGCGTGCTCGGGATCGGGCGCGTTGAAGCCGGGCGTGTCGACGATCTCGACCTTGCGCAGGTAGCCGAACGGGACCTCGACCTCGACCCCCGAGACCGCGTGCGGGTCGGTGCGCGTGAGCTCCTCGAGCAGCGACTTGAGGCGCTCGGGCGGCACCGTGCGCGCGCCGCCCCGCGCGAGGCTCGCGCGCGCGATCGGATCGGGCCCGTGGCGCAGCACGTGCGCGACCGCGGTCGTCGGCAGGATGCCGGTCGGCGCGACGTCCATGCCGAGCAGCGCGTTGACGAAGGTCGATTTGCCGGCGTTGAACTCGCCGACGATCGCGACCCGCACGGGCCGCGCGCGCTCGCCGGCGAGGTGCTCGAGCCTGCGGATGGCGTCGAGCTCGACGAGCGCGCGCGCGTGCGCCGACAGGCGTGACGTCAGCGCGTCCCAGCGCGCAGGCTTGCCGCTCGCGAGCGGCGGCAGCAGGCGCGACCACAGCGCGCGCAAGAGCTCCTGGGCCCAGCCGGCCGCGTCGACGTCGGCCTCGCGGAGCTTCGCGCCGAGCAGGGCGTCGAGCGCGCCGACCACCGCGGCCTCGTCCTGCTCGTCGTCGGGCGAGGGGTGCTGCGCGATCTTCGCGGCCTTGGCGAGCGCCGCGTCGAGGCCGCTCGCTCCGCCGCCGAGCACCCCGACGAGCTCGAGGAGCGAGACGTCGCGCGCGGCGAGGGCGAGGGTGCGCGCGGCGCCGCGCTCGCCCGGTCCGTGCAGCTCCGCGCCCTGCGCGATCGCCTGACCGAGCGCGCTC
>JAJXTK010000626.1 GCA_021783935.1 Myxococcales bacterium
GCTCGCGCCTGCTCGACGTGCTCGACACGCTTCGATCGTACTGCGCCGCCGCCTCCCGCTCCCTTCCCACGCACCGCGGGGGAAGGGCTGGGGATGGGGGCTGTCAGAACGCGACCACTCGCTCAGCAGGAGAACCACACCCGGCGCTGCTCGACGCCATCTTCCCGCCGCCGCGACGCCTCGAGTTCCTCGAGGCCAAGTATGCCGACGAGTGGGCCGAGAGCGATCAGCGCCTCGCCCGCATCGCGCAAGACAAGCTGGCGAAGCACGTCGACCAGCTCGCCGGCGCCGTGTCCCTCGCGGAAGTGCGCCGATCGCACGCGGCGTACGGCGTGGCGCTCGCGATCACCAAGGCGGGCGAGGCGCCCGAGAGCGTCCTGCTCGCCGATCCGCTGCGCGCCGTCTCGCGCGCCGTCGCGCTCGACGCGACGTCGGTCGTGGGCATGCTCGATCCCGACGACGAGGACGCGACTACCGCGATCGTGCGCAAGGCGCTCCTGCCGATCGACGAGGCCCGCGCGTCGAACGCGCGTAGCCGCGCAGGCGCAGGGGCGCCGGCCGCTCCGCCCGCCTCGACGACGGCCGTCGCGGAGCCGGCGAAGGGGTAGTGGGATCGGCGCAATCGGGTCGACGACCCGGCGGCTACGATCCCGGCAAGCGCGCGATCGGGGCGACGACCTGGCGGCTCGGGTCCCGGGACCGACCCGATCAGGTCGATCACCCGGCAGAGGTGGTCCCGGAATGCCTCGGCAGACACGCGAGCCCTGGAGCCCCGAAGGGGCTTTCCCATCGAGCCCCCGACCTCGGTCGGGGGGCTCGGTCGGGGGACTCGGTCGGGGGTCGAACCCTACTGCGGCCCGCTCGTCGAGCAGAAGCCGTTGACGCACAGGTTCGTCGGGTCGCAGCAGTCCGCGACCGTCGTGCACTTCTCGCTGAGCGAGGAGCAGTGGCTGTCGGGCGGCGTGTTCGAGCAGACGAGCGCGCCCGAGGCGTTGGGCTCGCAGTAGCCGTTGCAGCACTGGTCGCCCGACGCGCACGAGGTGCCGTCCGAGCGGCAGGGGTCGAGCACCCAGAAGCCGCGCGAGTTGCCCGCGAGCAGCTCCTGCGCGGGCAGGTAGAAGGCCGGGTGGCTCGCGTCCGTGCCGGGCGCGGCGCCGAGATCGACGGCGGCGACCCAGAGCTTCTTGGGCGTGATGTTGGTCACGAGGTTCACGCCGCGCGGGTCGCTGCAGAAGGGCGGGATGGTCGCCTCGTTGCCGTACATGCGGCGGCTGGTGAAGACGACCCACACGTAGCCCCCCTCGGCCACCGGGGCGACCGTCGGCTCGTAGTTCACGTCGACGTCGTCGCCGTGGTCCGCGTCGATGTTGCCGACCTGCACGGCGTCGCCGGTGCACGACATGTTGATCGGCGCGGCGAGCTTCGGCAGGTACGAGGTGCCCGAGGCGTCCTTGCCGTTGAGCGCGTTCAGATCCGTGACCTTCGTCGCGTCGGTGACGTCGGTCCACGAGATGTGCGCCTTGGCCCCCTTGCGCGTCGGCAGCGTGCCGGCGCCGTTGCCGTCGTAGCCGGCGGCCGTCTGGTGGTGAAAGACGAGCGACTTGCCGTCGGGCATGAAGGCCGGCCAGCCGGGGCGCGTCTCGGCGGGCTTGCTGGTGTCGTCGGCGACGACCACGTTGCCCGAGAAGGCGTTGGTGGCCGCGTCGTACGCCATCACGATCAGCTTCTGCGCCGGGTTGGTGATCGCGGGCGCGACGAACGGGTTGAACGCGACGAGCTTGCCGTCGGCGGAGAACACCGGCGTCCCGAGGTTGGTGGCCACGCTGGTGAGGCCGGTGGTCGGGATCGGCGCGCTCGCCGCGGGGAGCGCGAAGAGCTCGCCGGTCGGTGCGAGCGCCTTCGAGCCGTCGGGGTAGACGCCCGGGAAGACGGCGCTGCCCACCATCACCGTCTCCTTCGCGCCGGCGGTGCCCAGATCGTAGGCCGAGCTCGTGCTGTAGTTCTCGCCGTGCTGCACCACGAGGCGCGCGCCGCTGGCCGCGACGGAGTGGCACGTGCGGCACCCGGAGTACATCGTGCCGTTGCCGGCCGTGAGCTTCGGCGCCGTGTCGCCGGCGCGGATCGACAGCACCGCGCCGCCGAACAGCCCGTCGCCGCCGATCGCGCCCGGGTAGTTCTCGGCGAGCTTGGTGCCGTACGAGTTGTAGTAGATCGTGCCGCTCAGGCGCCCTGGAGCGATCTTCCACGTCTCGCTCACCGGCCCGTACCCGATGCCCCCCTTGGCGACCGTGAGGCTCACGGTCAGCGTGTCGGGCGCGGTGCCGGTCGTCGGCCCGCCGGCCGTGTCGGTCGCCATCTGCCAGACGTCCTCGGGGATCGGCATGCGCACGAACTTGCCGCCGGTCGACGCGAGGATCGCGGGGCGGCCGAAGGAGCCAGACCAGCTGAACGAGCCGCTCGAGGTCGCCAGCTCGATCTTGACCGCGTCGGCGTCGCCGATCGACCAGTCCCACATGAGCAAGGGCGCCAAGAGCCCGCGCGGAAAGACGGTCTTGTCGTACGGGTAGAGGAGCGTCAGGTGCTGCGCGCTGCCGTTGCCCGAGGGGGCGCCGAGGGCCGCGATCGTGGGCGCGTCGCTGACCGCGCCGCCGAGCCCCTCGCCGCCGACCCCGCCGACGCCGCCGCCCGCAGTCAGCTGCGGGACCCCCGTCGCGATCTGCGCCTGCTGCGCGGGGTTGGTCGCGCTCGCGCCGTTCTGCTGCGCCGTCAGCTTGACGAAGAGCTGCCGCTGGATCTTCTGGCCGTTCAAGCCCGCCGTGATCTTCACGAGCCCGCCGGTGGTGCCCGTCGGCGTGAAGGTGGCCGACGACGACGGCGCGCTCGGCACCGAGCCGACGTCGCCGCGATCGACGCTCCACGCCGCGTTGACCGGCTGCCCGTCGAGCGTCGCCGTGAACGTCGCGGTGGGCGCGTGCGCGCCTGCCGGCACGCTCAGGATCGTCATGGTGGCCGGCTGCACGTCGAAGACGTGCGTGGCGTCGGCCGCACTGCCGTCGAACGTGAAGCCGGTGTCGTCGCTCGTCTCGTCGGCCGTGTCGGTCACGACCGAGGCGTCGTCGGCGGACGCCTCGGCGCCGGTGTCGGGCTCGGCCCCGCCGCCCTGCGAGCCGCCGCAGGCCGCGAGGGAGCTCGCGGCCAGAAGAGAGAGCAGACAAGAGAAGTCGCGTCGTGCAAGGCGAAAGCGCATCGCTCAACGCTACTCGCGAAGCTCGATTCCGCAACGCGGGGATTCTCCCGCGTCGTCGGACGAGGTGGGTCTCTCACGCCGTCGGCGGCGTCAGTCGCTCCATGTCGGCCGGCAGCACCTCGCGGATGTAGCGGATGGTGCGCTCGCGCAGGATCGTCTTGCTCTTCGCGTACGCGTCGCGCGGCAGCTGCGACAGGCGCTTCGCGTGCCCGTGGGCGCGTTCGATCAGGGAATCGGCCTCCGCGAGCTCGTCGACCCACCCCGCTCCGACGGCCCCTTCGGGGTCGAACACCTCGGCGAACAGCGTCGCGCGCGTCAGGTGCGAGGGGCTCAGGCGATCGCGCGCGAGCTCCATGGCGAGCACCGGCACGGGCATGCCGATTTGCACCTCGTTGAGCCCGATGCGGAACGCCCCCTTGGTCGCGACGCGCACGTCGCCCGTGGTCAGCACCAGCGCGCCGCCCGCCAGCGCGTGGCCGGTGAAGGCGACAACCAGCGGCA
>JAJXTK010000627.1 GCA_021783935.1 Myxococcales bacterium
GCGCGCGTTCGCGCCACGCGATCTCCCTTCCCCCGCACCGCGGGGGAAGGGCGGGGATGGGGGCTGTAACAGCGACGATCGCGCTCAGGGCGGGATCCCGACCCAACTAGGGTTCGCGCGCGGCCGGCGTCTTCCGGGGTTCGGGCGCGAGGTCTCGCGGGGCGAGGAGTTGGTCGACACGCAACCCGAACGCACTCGCGATGCTGACGAGCAGCGCGAGCGTAGGGTTCGCGGTGCCCGCCTCGACGCGCCGGATCTGCGCAGGGTCGAAGTGCCACGCCTCGGCGGTCCGCTCCAACGTTCCGCGCGGCGGCGGTTCAGCTCGGCGGCGAACTGCGGATCGGCGTGTCGCCATCGGTTGACCGTCTCGCGCGTCACGCGCGCGGCCTTCGCAGCCTCGCCGTCGGACGCACCGGCGAGGATGGCGGCGATCGCTAGCTCCTGTTTCCGCGTGAGGCGGGGCAGCTCGGGCGTCGGGGTGGCCATCGGTTCGGCTCCGTCAGGGCTCGTGCGCGACGCGAGCTAGATTGACACGTTCCCCTTGTCGTCGATCTCGTACGCCGACGAGCGCCACGGGTAGCAGCGGCCGTGACCGGGCACGTCGACGAGGACGCAGGCGAGCGCAAAGCGGTCGTAGCGGAGTCGCTTCACGATCTCGCGCAGCTCGACTTGCTGGCCCTCGTACTCCGCGTGCGTCGGCCAGTCGGGGGCCACGCTGATCTCGGGGTACCTCTCGTCCAGGCTCAGCTTCTTCTTCTTCGCGGCCATGCGGTCCCTCCGAGCGTTCTGCGCGCGACGCGGGCGCGCGGCGTCGTGTGAGATTCCGTGAGCGGAGCAGAGCGCGAACGCATCGCCGCGCCGCTCGATCGTGCCGTCCTCGTCGGCCAGTTCTCGCAGGAGCTTCACCAGCTCCGACGCTGCGAGGTCGGCGGCCGTGACGCGCGCGGCCGCCGCGAAGGTGAACTCGCGACCGCGACTGAACGCGGCGACGAGGCGGCCCCACACGCGGCCGAACGCCCCGGGCGCGAGGCGCGGCGGGTCAGGCGCGGCATCCGGATCCGTGACGGGGACGATCATACGCCCCGTCGAGACGTAACGCTCGCGGCGCCGCTGCCGTCGACGGCGACACTTGGCGCCGCACGTCTCCCGGTCACGCCTGCGCGCGCGGTCGCCATGGGAGACGAAGGGCACGCCGCACTCCCCGCACGCCGGGACCTTCGCGGGCGCGTCGGGAAGAGAGGAAGCCGACGAGGCGGACGATGCGGGCGCACGCGGGAGGCTCGACCGCCATGCGGTGCGCAAGGTGCCCGACACGAACACCTCCGCGTCCACGTCGCGGGGCCGGCCGCTCGGCAGTTGCTTCGTGGCGTACTCCACGACGCCGGGCAGCCCACCGGCCCCGAGCAGCTCGCCTGCCTCCCCGAAGTCGACGAGGCTTTCAGAGCCGGTGACGACCTTCGTCCAGTCGCCGTAGCGTCGCGGCGCCGGCGTGCCCGTCAGGCGCGTCCAGTACGCCCGCAGTTCGTCGACGGCGGGCGTGCCCCCCTCGGTCCACTTCCCGGGGAGCAGCACCAAGCCGTACAGGTGCGGGCCGGGACGGCCCTGGCGCTCGTCGACGACGAGCCATGCGCCACCGCCCCGGCGCTCGCACCATTGCTCCAGCACGGCACGCAGCAGATGCGCCTCGCACCTCAAGACTTCAGCGGAGGCACCCACGCTGGCAGCGGCTCCACGAAGTGCCGCCATCCGTCCGTGGAGCGAGCAGCGACGAGCATCGGCACGCCGCCCAGCACGGAGTTGTCCCAGAGCTCGACGCGCTCGAAGACTTCGAGCGCACGCCGCAGATTCGCGAGGCTACGCGCGAAGATGTCCGCAATCTCGGCTGGCGTCGCGGCGTGGCCCCCGGTGTGGCCACGCAGCGCGACGCGCCGCACGTTCTCCGCCGGGTCCGCAGTACCGACGAAGATCAAGATGGTCTCGAACCCGCGTGCGCGCGCCCGCTCCGTCTGCGCGAGTGCGGCGGTCGAGCGAAGCGTCGTCTCGACGGCGTAGCTGCGCGCCTCGTCGATGTGCCCCTCGACGAAGGCTTCGCACGCCACCTGGGCCTCGCGCCGCAGCGCGAGGGAGATGCCAGCGTACGAGCCACCGTTCTGGTCGGCGGCGCGATCGTCGACGTTGAAGGCATCCACGCCGAAATCGCGAACCGGAAAGAGAGAGCTCTTGCCGCTTCCGGACGGGCCCGCGACGACGATCGCGCGCGGCCTCGACGTCACGTCGCGACGCTCGTCTTCGACCCCGGCTGCATGTCGGGCGGCAGCTCTCGCTCGACCACGTGCCCTTCCTGGTCGACCAGCCCGAGCGCCCGGAACCGCGCCATTGCGTCGGCTACGTGGTGCCCCGCGCGAGCCTGCACGCGCGCACGCCACGCATCGGCGTTCGGCTCGTCATCGAAGTCGACCTCATCGAGGGAGACGTCCGGCTCGGCCCGGAGACGCCGCACGATCGCGAGCACGGCGAGCTGCCGACGCTCGTCGAGTTCGCGCACTTCTTCGAGAATCTGCTCGGCGACGGTCACGACGAAAGTCTAGCGCGGCTCACGCCTGCCCGCCCGGTCCACCGATCACATCCGGGCAAGCGGCGACGCCCGTCGCGCGCGGAAGGTCGCCACCTCAGCCGAAGCCCCTGGCCTTCTCACGTCCGATCACGCACGTAGACGCGCAATCTCGCGCGCACCTCCCGCTCGGATCGCGCGAATTTGCGCCCCATCGCGCCCGATCGCGCCGAATCCCCAGTGTTCGAATCCCATTGGGGACGCCACCCCAACTGGCCGGAATCACCTGGGATTCCGGCCAAGAGTGCGAGCGGAGACCGATCGTTGGACCAATCGAGGTCCACGCTCGCGTCGTCGTAGGCCTCTTCTTCGCCGACGTCGCTCGCTCCGCGCGTCGAGCGGTCTTCGTCGTGCGAAGACCGATCGCCGCACTCGTAGGGGTTCGTCGTGCAGGTGCCCGCCGGCGCCGCGGCGGACCGCGCGGGATCCGCGGGCTCGTCACGTTCGGCGGGAGACGGTGCGGAGGTCTGCAACCCTTCCACGTCGCCGCCGACGAGCGCTGCGGGCAGCGCGGGGAACGGCGCGCCGAAGCCGGCGCCGAAGTCTCGGCCGGCCGCGATGTAGCCCTGCGTCGTCGAGAAGTCGGTGTGCCCGCCGCGCCACTGGATCCGGAGCGGCTCGTCACCGCGCACGGCCAGACTTCCTTGGCAACCGACTTGGCACCTGCAAGCACGTCGAGGCGATGCATCGCCTGGTCGAGCGCCGCGGCGCGCTCCGCAACGCGCTGCCGGGCAGCGTCACCGAGCCCACCGTCGGGGTGAACGCGATCGGACCTGCCGAGCTCACGTTCCTCAGTGCGTGGACTCCCGGCCTGCGCAAAGCCCTCGGCGACGGCGCGCACGCCGATCTCGCGGCGATCGAGTCCGTCTCGCGACGAGGTCGCGTCCGCGTGCTCGAGGCCGCGCGGGTCCTCGAGGCGCAGCTCCGCGCGCGCCGCGAGCTCGCCGGACGAGCCAAGCGCGTCGGCGCTGCGATCGCCCGCGGCGCGCTCGGGCTCGACCTGCTGCAGAAGCCGCTGTTTCCCTATCAGCGCGACGGCGTCGCCCACCTCGTCACGCGCGGGCGCGCTGCTCGCGGACGACATGGGGCTCGGCAGGACGGTGCAGACCATCGCCGCCTGCGAGGTCCTGCG
>JAJXTK010000046.1 GCA_021783935.1 Myxococcales bacterium
TTGGTTTTAAGAGCCACGCGCGCGGCGCCCCCCCGGCGATCTTGGCGAACGCGACCTGGGAGTAGCAGGGGCCGCGCAGGTGCCCGAGCGCGCGCGCGCCGCACCGAGCCTCCTCGACGACGAGCGCCTCTTCGTCGGGCGAGAGGCCGGACGAGTGGACCTCCGCGACCATCACGCCGAGCGGGCGCTTGCCCGGCACCGTGAGGCGCTCGGTCACGCAGTAGCTGACGAGCGAGCCGCCCTCGATCCAGCCGTTGACCGAGTACTCGCGCCCTTCGAGCCACCCTTCGACGACGACGCTCGGCAGGCCGGTGCTCGCCGCGTGCTCTCGCGCAGCCTCGAACGCGGGCGCGAGCTCGTCGTCGGAGTCGACGCGCGCGACGCCGCGCTGCCCCCAGCCGCGCGCCGGCTTCACGACGAGCGGGTAGGCGTGAAGCGCCGCGAAGGAGCGGGCCTCCTCGAGCGTCGTGCACGAAGCGAACGGCGGCACCCCGACGCCGCCGGCCTCGTAGGCGGCGCGCATCGCGTCCTTGTCTTGGCAGCGCCGGACCGTCTCGGGGTCGGCGTGGAAGGGGAGGTCGGTGCGCGCGGCGACCGCTGCGACCGTGCGCAGCGAGACCTCGCTGCCGCTGGTGGTGATGCCGTTGGGGCGCACGCGGCGCACCAGCGCCTCGACCGCGTCGGGATCGCCGGTCGAGACCTCGTGGAAGTCGTCGCAGTCGGCGACGCCGATCGCGTGCGGGTTGAGGTCGCACCCGATCACGTGGACGCCGAGGCGCTTGGCGGTGCGGATGAGCGAGAGCTGCGGGAAGCCACAGCCGACGACGAGCAGGCGCTTCACGAGGAGGCCTCCGTGGCCGCGCCGCGACGGCCCGACGACGGCTGCGGCTCGAGCGACGAGCGGTAGAGCTCGTCCTGGGGCTGCGTCGCGCGCTCGTCCGCGCGGAAATTGAGCCGCTCGGCGATGTTGTAGAGCGGCCGGTTCTGCGCCTGCACGTAGATGCGGGCGATGTACTCGCCGATGAGCGAGAGGGCCATGAGCTGCACCCCGGAGAGCACCACGACCGCCGCGAAGAGCGACGACCACCCTTGCGCGCCGTAGCCGAAGAGGAGGTGCCGCAGGATCGTCCACGCCCCGAGCCCGAAGCCGAAGAGCGCGAAGGCGAGCCCCATCGACCCGAGGTAGCGCAGCGGCTTCGACGAGAAGCCGACGATCAGGTCGAAGGTGTGGTTGAGGAGCTTGGTGAAGTTGTAGTGCGTCTGCCCCGTCGCGCGCTCGGCGTGCGCGACGTCGACGACGCCGATGCGCGCCCCGCTCCAGACGATGAGCGCGCTGAAGAACTTCTTGCGCTCCGGGAGGGCCGCGACGAGGCGCGCGACGTGCGCCGCCATGAGGCGGAAGGTCGAGACGTCCTCGGGCAGCTCGATCTCCATCATGGTGCGCATGCCCCACTGCATCGTGCGCGAGGCGGCGACGCGGTAGAGCGAGTCTTGGCGCGCCCGGCGCACGCCGTAGACGATGTCGAACCCCTCGTCCTTCTTGGCGATGAGCTTCGGGATCTCCTCCGGCGGGTGCTGGAGGTCGCCGTCCATCTGGATGAGCCAGCGGCCGCGCGCGTTGAGGTACAGCGCCTCGACCGCGGCCTCCTGCCC
Source organism: Myxococcales bacterium (assembly GCA_021783935.1). Taxonomy (GTDB): domain Bacteria; phylum Myxococcota_A; class Polyangia; order Polyangiales; family JADJMO01; genus CAIXWQ01. The sequence continues at coordinate 1,654 of JAJXTK010000046.1, forward strand.
GTAGTTGCGCGAGAAGCGCACCACGCGGATGCGCGCGTCGGCCGCGGCGAGCTCGCGGAGCAGCCTCGGCGTCGCGTCGCGCGAGCCGTCGTCGACGAACAACAGCTCGAACGGCGCGCCGAGCTGCTCCATCACGGAGACGACGCGCGCGGCGAGCGCCTCGACGTTCCCCTGCTCGTTGAAGACCGGCACCACGACGCTGTACGTCGGCGCCGACGCCTCGCCCGCGACCTCGCTCATGGTGCGTTCCGTTTCACGCGAGGGCGCGCCACGCCGAGGCGACCGCCTCGACCACGCGGTCCTGCGCCGCCGTCTCGAGCGTCGGGTACATCGGCAGCGAGATCGTGCGGTCGCCGATCTCCTCGGCAATCGGGAAGCTGCCGCGGGGAAGGTGCATGAGGTCCTGCAGGTAGGTGAGCAGGTGGATCGCGCGGTAGTTCACCGCCGTGCCGATGCCCGCCTCGCCGAGCCTCGCGAGCAGCTCGTCGCGCAGCGCCGGCGGCGGCTGGATCGTGAAGAGGTGATGGCTCGAGGTGCCGCGTCGCTCGACGAGCCACGGCACGCCGTTCGGCGAGACGCGAGCGTCGGCGACGGCGCCGATCGCCTCGCGCAGGCGCGCCTCGTAGCGCTTGGCGATCGCCTCGCGCCGCGCGCGCTTGTCGAGCACCTTGGGCAGCTGCGGGCGCAAGAGCGCGGCGTCGAGATCGGTGAGGTTCGCCTTGTACCCGAGCTCGACGAGATCCCAGTGCTGGTAGGCCTTGCCGTGACGATCGCTCGCCGACTTGGAGACGCCGTGGTTGCGCAGCCGGCGCAGCCGATCGGCCACGTGCGGGTGCTTGGTCGCGACCGCTCCGCCGTCGCCCGAGGTGATGTTCTTGGTGGCGTAGAACGAGAAGGTGACCGCGTCGCCGAGCTGCCCCGGCCGCACGCCGTCGCGCTCCATCTCGATGCCGTGCGCGGAGTCCTCGAGCAAGAACAGCCCCTTGGGGCGCGCGATCGCCTCGAGGGCGCGCATGTCGGCGAGCTGGCCGTAGAGGTGCACCGGCAGGATGCCCTTGGTGCGCGGGCCGATGGCGCTCTCGACCCGCCTCGGATCGATGAGCCCGGTGGTCGGCTCGACGTCGACGAACACGGGCGTCGCGCCGAGGTGGAGGATCGCGTTGGTCGTCGAGGCGAAGGTCATCGGCGTGGTGATGACCTCGTCGCCGGGGCCTAGGTCGAGCGCCTTGAGCGCGATCACCAGCGCCATCGAGCAGCAGTTGGTGCCGACGACCTGCGGCGCCACGGCGTCGGTGCGTCCGCGCACGAGAAACTCGCCGAGCTCCTTCTCGAACGCCGCGACCTGCGGGCCGAGCGTGAGGAACAGCGTGTCGAGCACCGTGCGCCAGTTCTGCGCCTCGTCTTCGCCGAGCTGGTGCCGATAGAATTCGACCTTTTCCATCGCGGACTCCCTCGATCAGCTGGCCGTCAGCAGGCGCCCGTCGACGCCGAGATCGGCCATCGCGCGCTCGGCCTCGCGCAGGAAGACGTACTGCTTGAGCGTGTACCAGCGGCGATCGTCGGGATCGACCTGGCCGTCTTTGATCGCCTGCAGCACCTCGCGGACCCCGTCGTCGATCGTGCGCTTGGTCGTGTAGTCGAGCTCGCGGCGGACGCGTTCGAACGAGACGTTGTAGTCGCGCAGGTCCGGGTCGGTCGGCGCGTGCACGACCTCGGTGCCGGGCACCGCGTCGCGCACGCGGAAGGCGAGGTTGAGGATCTGGACGTTGTTGGTGTTCGAACCGACGTTGAAGATCTGCCCCGCCACGACCTTCGCGTCGGCGAGGAGCGCGAGCGCGAACGCCTCGGCGACGTCGCGCACGTGCACGAACGGACGCCACTGGCGGCCGCCGCCGTCGACCATGATGCGACGGTTCACGTACGCGTTCTTGGTCATCACGTTGATGGCGAGGTCGAAGCGCATGCGCGGCGAGAGGCCGAACACCGTGGCGAGGCGGAGCATCACCCCCTCGAACGGGCCGCTCGCGCGCGGCGCCTTCTGCAGCTCGAGCAGGTAGTCCTCGATCTCGGCCTTCGCCCGCGCGTAGAGCGAGACCGGGTGGCGCCCGGAGGTCTCGGTGAGGCCGAGCCCCTCGCCGTGGCCGTACACCGAGCACGACGACGAGTAGACGTAGCGACGCACGCCCGCCTCCCACGCGAGCTTCGCGAGGCGCTTTCCGCCGTCGACGTTCACGCTGCGCGTGAGGTCGGGCTCGAGCTCGCACGACGGGTCGTTCGAGATGCCGGCCACGTCGATCACCGCCTCGACCCCTTCGAGGATCTTGGGATCGAAGCTGCGGATGTCGCCGCGCACCACGCGCAGGCGCTGCGGGCCGAGCTCGGCGGCGAGCTTCGTGTGCGAATTCCCGAAATAGAGCCGATCGAGGACGGTCACCTTGTGGCCGTGCTCGAGGAGGACGGGAACGAGGACCGACCCGATGTAGCCGGCGCCGCCGGCGACCAACACGTGCATCGAATTCACCTCTTGATGGTGTGCCCGCGGGGCTCCGCGCGGCGACGCCAGCGGCGCGGGTTAGCACGTCCGGCGGTGGCGCGAAAATCGGCCGCGCGGACTCGGCCGTCGCTCCGCGACCCGATGCGGCCGGGGAGCTTCAGGGGATCGGCGCTCGCTCGCCGAGCGCGGCATCTCAGAGCGTTCCGTCCGTCGCGAGCCCCTTGGTATCGAAGAGCCAGTAGGCGCCGTGGTGCGAGATCAGCCGAACGGCGGCCGCGTCCACGGAGAAGACCAGCGCGCGCACCGCCGCCTCGTCGGGCGCGTCGCTCGGGGCCTTCACGAACACCAGATCGAAGGCGCGGGCGTAGCGGCAGCGCGGGTCGTACCCCTCGGGGGCGAACTCCCAGCCGATCTTCGGCCAGGCCGGCCCTTCGCCGGCGCGCAAGCGTACGGGCACCGAGAGGTAGCGCGCGAACGAGAAGGCCCATTCGCCGTGCTTGCGCGCGCCGTAGTAGGCCGCGAGGTGCACGAGCGGCCCGTTGCGGAACGAGAACGTCTCGGGGGAGTAGACGACCGCCGTCGCGCGGCGCCCCTCGGGCGCGTCGTCGATGACGCGCGAGGCGTCGTTGGTCTCGCGCGCGAAGAGCGCCATGTGCACGACCAGGCTCACCCCCGTGAGCACGGCGATGGCGAGCGAGACGCGTCGCGCCGTCGTTCGCACCCGCGCCGGGAACGCGGGCGCCGCGATCGCGGCCGTGAGCACGACGAGCTGCGCGAGGCGCGGGAAGATCAGGTGCGTGCCGATGAACACCATCGGCGTGACGAGGTAGGCGCCGAGGAACGCGAAGAACGGCAGAACCACCGCGCGGCTCTTGGCCGCGAGTCCGGACTCGGGGGCGCCACGACGACCGAGGCGCGCGAGGACGCCGCCGGTCGCCATCACGGCGAGCGCCGCGCCGAGCAAGACCTGATCGGTGCGATCGGAGTGCAGCCCGGTGGCCCACGCGCCGAAGTACGCGAACTTCTGCCAGAGGGGCGGCGAGGTGCCCTCGAGCGTCGCGTCCTTGTAGGCGACCGGATCCCACGCGTACTGGATCTTGTAGACCGCGATGCACCAGGCGGCCCCGAGCAGCAGCGGCGAGAGCGCGCCGAACGCTCGCAGGAAGGTGCGCCACGCGCGCCGATCAAGGCGGTCGCCGACGCGGCCGACGCTCCGCCAGCCGACCTCCGCCGCCAGCGCGGCGCCGAGCAGGCACAACAGCAGCATGGCCAGCACGTGCGTGGCCGCGCAGGCGAGGCCGAGCAGCGCCGTCGCCGCGAAGAGCGTCGCGCTCGGCCGCACCAGCGCGCGCGCGACGAGCGCCGCAGCCGTGACTGCGAGCGCGGTGCCCAGCGTGAAGTTCACGAACCCCCAGCCGAGGGAGAACGAGTAGATCGCGGGGACGAAGAGCGCCGCGTGCGACGGGGGCCGCCCGAGCGTGCGTACCAGCGCGAGCGCGCCGCCGCCGAGCAGCGCGAGCGACGAGGCGACGACCAAGCGCCCGGCGAGCTCGATGGGCAGCAGGCGACCGAGCTCGGCGACGACGACATGGAACAGGCCGTTGTACGTGAAGTAGTTGATCCAGTAGCGCGCGTGCTCGGGCGCGCGCGGATCGAGGAGCCGGCGCGCGACGTCTGCGAGCGCGAGGTGCTGCGGGTAGTCCACGGCCGGCAACAGCCGCGGGACGAGCACGCTCGCGGACACCAAGAGCACCGCGGTCCAGTACGCGACGGTGGCCGCGCGCGTCTCGAGCTGAAGGTGCGCGAGCAGCCCGGCGCCCGCGGGGAGCGCGTCGCCGAGGCTCGGCGCCTCGGGCGCGCTCGGCCGATCGTCCTCGTGGGACGACGAGCCCTCCTCGATCGATGCCCTCGCGCTCACCGGCAGGCGCCCATAGCCCAGCGCGGCGCGGCGAGCCAACCGGCGACGCCCTGCTGCTCCTCGCGGCGTCGCACCGTCACCGCCCCGCGGTGGGGATCCAGAACAGGGCGCACACCCCGCGCTCGGAAGCGCGCGTCGCGACGTGCAGCTCGCCGCCGTGGACGAACGCGGCGCGCTTGGCGACGACGAGGCCGAGGCCCACGCCGCCGCGCTTGCTGCTCTGGAACGGGGTCCCCGGCTCGCCGCGCGCCGGGCGCATCAGGCCGGGCCCATGGTCCTCCACCGCGAGCGTGATCGACGCGGCCCCCTCGGCTACGCGCACGACCACCTGGCCGCCCGGGTCGCTCGCCTCGATCGCGTTGAGCACGAGGGCCTGGAACGCCGCCGCGAACAGCGGCTCGTCCCCCGTGCGCGCGCGTCGGGCGTAGGCGCCCCCCTCGAGCCGCAGCTGCACCTCGCGGCGGATCGCCGTGCCATGGAGCGCATCGAACGTGCGCCGCAGCGACAGCTCGAGATCGACGAAGCCCCGCGCGCTGCTCGGCCCGAAGGCCAGCCCCAGCGTCGAGACCACGTCGACGAGGCGATCGACCTCGCGGCGCCGCATCGTGCCGACCTGAGACGACGCGGGCCCCGAACCGACGAGGTCCTCCGTGTCGAGCGACGCGACGACGATGCCGACGACGCTGCGGAGCTTGTGGAGCATCGAGGCGAAGTCGCGCTCGTCGAGGCCGCTCGCGGGCGCCGCTTCACCGAGCGGGAACCACGCGGCGTCGAGGGCAGAGCCGTCGTGCACGAGCCGACGCAACGTCGAGCCTCGCAGGATGGCTTCGGGCACCACCTCGCCGACCACCAGGCCGCCGAGCACGGGATCCACGCTCGCCCGCGGCGAGCGATCCCGCAGGCGCCCCTCTTCGTCGACGACCAGCACTGCGCCCGGAGAGGCGACCTCGACCTCGGGCGGCAACGGGGCCGCGCCCGAGAGCATGGTGGAGCGCGACGGAGGCGACGCCTGCATCCCGTTCGTACGGTATCACACCTCGGCGACGCGCGCCTGCACCGTCCGACGCGCCGGCTCGCCGCGTCACCAGCGGATGCGCACCCACGTCCCTGCCCCGGCGCCCGCGTACCCCGCGACGACTCCGTGCCACCCCGACGGGACGCTCGGCGTCGTCCGCTCGAAGATCGTCCGAGCGTCGACGGGCGAGAGGTTGATGCAGCCGTGGCTGTGGGGCTGACCGAACTCGTCGTGCCAGTACGACGTGTGCAACGCGTAGGGGCCCGAGTAGTACTGGACCCACGGAACGTCATCGAGCCGGTAGGGGGGATCGTACGTGTCTCCGGGCTTCTCGACCGGCTTGCCGGCGCGCTCCATCCGCGACGAGACGTGCTTCGCGTAGATGCGCCAGAGCCCCATCGGCGTGCCGTGGTCGGCGCCGAAGCCGCTCGAGATCAACGTGGCGAACGTCGGGTGCGTCCCTTCGTAGTAGACGAGCGTCTGGTCGCGGAGACTGACGTCGACCCAGGCATCGTTCGCGCCGACCCCGCTCGGAACGGCCCCCTCCGCGTCGACGCGCGTGACGTCCGACGCTTGCACCAGCCAGCGCTCCTTCGGCCAGCTCGTGGGCGGCGCGGTGAGCTCGAGGTAGCGCTGCCCCTTCAACGTCAGCGCGGCGTCGGCGATCGCGACGTGCGAGCGGAACGGCAAGGTCAGCTCGGCGTCGACGACGCGATCCCCCTCGAGCCGCAGCACCTTCACCGGCTCGTGAGCTCGCACCCACGCGATCGGTAGGTGCTCGCCGACCTCGCCGGGCTTGGCGAGCTCGATGCCGTGGAAGTCGCTCAGGCGCACTGCGCGCATCCGGTCGGCGGGCACGAGCAGCTGCTCGGTCGTGAGGTACCAGTCGCGCCCCTCGGCCTCGAACGCCGCGACGAACGCGAGCCCCATCGTGCTCCACGCGCTGCCGGCCGTGAGTTGCTTGCCGAGCGAGCGCTCGAGCAGGCTCGGCGCCTGGGCGTGGTCGCGCAGGAACTCGGGCACCGCCGCGAGCGGCAGCGCGGTGCGCGGCGGCCGGCTCGTCGCGTCGGGGCCATCGCTGCGCGCCGCCCACTCCTTGAGGTGCGCGGCGACGTCCCCCTCGGCCTGCTTCATCTCCGCGGCCGTGGGGATCCGCGCATAGAACGGCGCGGACTCGGAGGTGCCGTAGCCGTAAGGGAGCGCGCTCGCGAGGTCGGGCGGGTAGCGCGCCGCGGCCGCCACGGCTGGATCGTCGAGGTCCGTGGTGACCCCCTCGGCGCCGTCGCACACGAACCCCCCGGGCTTCACCGAGTACCACCCCGTCGCGCACCCGGGCTGCTCGGTCTTCGTCGCCGCGCGCTCGATCCTGCTGCCGGCGCGCACCCAGCCGATCGTCGCGGCGCTCCACGACGGCCTCTCGAGGATGCGCGACCAGAGGTGGGTGGTCGACAGGCGCGGCGCAGGCGGCTTCGGGGGCTCTGCGGGGCTCGCGCTCGCCGAGGCCAGCGTGCTCGCGGCGCTCGACGCGCTGGCGGTCGTCGACGGCATGGACGCCGTGGTGGGCGGGGTCGTCGAAGGGGCAGGGGCGATGCTCGGCGTGGGAGCGCTCGTGGTCGGCGGCTGGCCGCAAGCCCCGGCGAAGGCGATCGCCGGCGCGAGCCAGGGGGCGAGGAGGCGCGCGCGCATCGCCCTGTTATGGCCCGAGGCGCGCGTGCGCGGCTACTTCCCGGCGTGGCCGTCGTCGCCCGGGACGGAAGCCTCAAGGGCGAATCAATGGTGGCGGATGCGGGGATCGAGCAGCGCGTAGGCGAAATCGACGACCGCGTTCGCCGCGACGATCGCGACCGCACCGACGAGCACGGTGCCGATGATCACGGGGCCGTCCCGGTCGCGCATGGCGCGCACGGCGAGCATGCCGACGCCGGGCCACGAGAAGATCTGCTCGGTGATGACGGCGCCGCCGAGCAGGCCGCCGAGATCGAGGCCGATGACGGTCACGATCGGCACGAGCGCGTTGCGCAGCGCGTGGACCAGCACCACGCGCCACGGAGGCAGCCCCTTCGCGCGCGCCGTGCGGATGAAGTCCTGCTGCAGCAGCTCGACGAGCTCGGCCCGCGCCATGCGCGTGTAGAAGGCCGCGCCGAAGATGCCGAGCGTCAGGGTGGGCAAGACGAGGTGGCGCGCCTCGTCGACGAGCCCGTCCCCGGCGCCGTTGAGCGGCAAGATCCCGAGCTGGTAGGCGAGCACGAACTGGAGGGTCACGCCGAGGATGAAGGTCGGCGCGCTGATGCCGACCAGCGCGGCGCCGACGGTGAGCGCGTCGATCCAGCTGTTGCGCCGCAACGCCGCGACGAGCCCGCTGCCGACGCCGAGCAGCACGCTCAGCGCCGTGGCCGCGAGCGCGAGGACCGCCGTGTAGGGGAGCCGCTCCTTCAAGATCGCGACGACGGGCCGCCGCTGCTGGTAGCTGCGCCCGAGGTCGAGGTGCAGCGGGCCGAGATGCCCGCAGGTCGCGTGCGCGCCGTCCTTGCGCGCATCGAAGCTCGACGGGCCTGCGTGCACGAGGCGCGAGAGGAAGATGGCGTACTGCACCGAGAGCGGCCGATCGAGCCCGAGCTGCTCGCGGATGCGCGCGACGTCGGCGGGGCGCGCCTGCGGCCCCGCGACCATGCGCGCCGGATCGCTCGGGATGGCGCGGTTGAGGAAGAAGGTCGCGGTGGTCACGGCGAACACGACGCCGAGCGACCAGGCGAGCCGTCGCAAGAGAAGGCGCAGCGTCTCGACGTTCATCTCGCCCTCGGACCGAGCAGCGCCCCGAGCGCCGCGCCGAGCCTGCGGCCGCCGAGCGCCGCCGTCTGCGTCGGGCGCCCCTTGGCGTCGATCCACGCGTCGCGCACGTAGAGCAGCCAGATCGGGTGCGCGCGGTAGTCGCGCACGTACGGCTGCACGAGCTCGTAGCGCATCGGGTACATCTCGAAGGCCCAGGGCGCGTCGTCGACGACGATGCGCTCGGCCTGCTGGTACATCGCGATGCGCGCCTTGGGGTCGAGCTCGTCGTGCGCGCGCTCGAGCAGCTCATCGAGCGCGGGGTTCCTGTAGAACGCGTGGTTCTGCGACTCCTCCTGCTGGATCGACTTGCTCGCGAAGATCGGGTCGAGGAAGTCGCTCGGATCGGGGAAGTCGAGGTTCCAGCCGGCCCACCCCATGCGCGCCGTCCTTCGTCGGCCCGTCTCGGCCAGGTACTGCGAGAAGCTCGTGACCTTGATCTCGATGCGCACGCCGATCTGCGCGAGGTCGTACTGCAGCAGCTGCGCCCAGCGCAGCGAGCCCTCGCCGTCGCCGGCGTAGTACGCGATCGTCTCCGGGTAGCCCCCCGCGCCGGTCGCGGGATCGTAGGCGTAGCCCGCCTGCGCCATCAGCGTGCGCGCCTTGGCGAGGTCGTAGACCTGCCCCGCGTAGGTCGGGTCGTAGCCGGGGATCTGCGGCGGGAAGAGGTGGCCCGTCACGAGGCTCCCCCCTTCGAGGTACCTCTGGATGTTGGGCCGGTTGATCGCCGCGGCCACGGCGCGTCGCACGCGCGCGTCGTCGAAGGGGCGCATCTCGACGTTCATGAACTCGCCGTACACCGCGCCGTCGATGCGCTGCACGCCGTACGGAGCCCAGCGCGGATCCTCGGCGAAGCGCACGCGGTCGGGGCGCTCGAACTCGTTCAAGAGATCCTGCTCGCCCCGCTCGAACTGGAAGCGCTGCGTGAGGCGCGGGACGTTCATGCGCAGCTCGACGGCGTCCAGGTGCGTCGCCGCGGCGTTCCAGTAGCCGTCGAATCGCTTCACGCGCAGAAATCGCCCGGGCTGCCAGTCGTCGAGCTGGAAGGGACCGGCGCCGCACGCGTGCGCGCCGAAGGTGTCGTCGTAGCGCGCGCCGGCCGTCTTGCAGACGGGCCGTAGGAAGTCGAGCGCGAGCACCGCGAGGAAGGTCGCGTCGGCGTGCGTGAGGTGGAAGGCGACGACGTGCGGCGCCTCGACCACCACGCCCGGCAGCTGCTCGGAGGTGCCGGCCTGCAGCGCCGCGTACCCCTCGATGCGCTCGAAGAAGCTCGACGCCGGGCAGGAGGTCTTCGGGTGCAGCGTGCGCTCGACGCTGCGCTTCACGTCCGCGGCCAGGAAGTCGGAGCCGTCCTGCATCTTGACCCCGCGGCGCAGGAAGAAGCGGTACGTCCTGCCGTCAGGGCTCATCTCCCAGCGCTCGGCGAGGTCGCCGACGATCGCCCCCTTGTCGTCGTAGTCGACGAGCCCGGCGTACATCAGCTCGAGGTACGGCTGCGACTCGGTGTCGAACGCGACGGCGGGATCGAGCGTCCGCAGATCGACGGTGTTCGCGAGGTGCAGCGTCCCGCCTCGCTGCGGCGGGCCCGCGCTGCGCGTGCCGATGGGCGCGGGGGCCTTGCGGCAGCCGAGCCCCGCCGACGCGCCGGCGATCGCGATCGCCGATGCCGCGAGGAGCGCGGGCAAGAGCTCACGAGTCCTTCGGATCCAGCGCATCGCGGAGCCCTTCACCGAGGAGGTTGAACCCGAGGACGGCGAGCAAGATGACGGCCGCCGGCGCGACGAGGAGCCACGGCGCGGCGGCGTAGTAGGCGCGCCCCTCTTCGAGCATGCGCCCCCACGACGGCGCCGGGGGGGGCACCGAGAGGCCGAGGAAGGAGAGCGCGGCCTCGGCGACGATCATCGAGGCGACCGAGTTCGTCGCGAGCACGATCGCGAGGCCGGCGACGTTCGGCAGCACGTGCCGCATCAGGATTCGAGGGGTCGACTGCCCGAGCGCGCGCGAGGCGACGACGTACTCGAGATCGCGGACCGCCAGCGTCTTGCCCCGGATCACGCGCGCGGTGCCCGTCCACGCCGTGAGGCCGAGCACGAGGAAGATCGTCGACTCGGTGGTGCGATCCACCGCGGCCGCGATCGCCATCAAGAGCAGCAGGAACGGGAAGGCCAGCAGCACGTCGACCGCGCGCATGAGGGCGTCGTCGAGATCGATGCGCGCGAACGGGAGCCGCGCGCGTCGAGCGGCGACGGGGCGCGCGAGCACGACGCGCAGGACGAGCGCGAGGAGCTCGATGCCCACGACCGCCCACGGCGCGCGATGGTCGGCGAGCGCGGGCGCGCCGCGCCTGGCGAGCAGCCACGCGCCAGCAGCGAGCGCCAAGAGGTCGACGACGTCCGCGGCACCGAGGTCGCGCGCCCTGCCGCGCACCAGGGCGATCGCCCGTCCGAGGAGCCGCAGCGCCGTCGCCGCGCCCGCGCACCAGATCGCGAACGCGACGAACCGCGCGCTCGTGACGGGAGCGCCTGCCGAGAGGAGCGCGCCGCCGGCCGCGATCGACGCGAGCGCGATCGCCTCGATCAGGTGATCGACGCGGAGCTTGGTCCCCTTGTAGTAGCCCGAGAGGACGCCGACCGCGGTGCCGATCCCCATCGAGATGACCGTCGCGGCGAGGGCGACCTCGAGCGACATGCGGCCGCCGTGGGCGAGGCGCGAGAAGACGTCGCGAAAGATCGTGTCGGTGCCCAGCCAGAACCTCGGCGATGGGCCGACGGGCGTGCCGAACGCGCCGCGCCCATGGTCGAAGTCGGGCGTGTTCGGATCGTGCCGGGCGACCAGGGGACCGATCGCCGCGAACAGCACGATCGCGGCGACGATGCCCGCGCCGACGAGGGCCCCCTTGTTCCTGCGAAATCGGCTGAGGGCGCGCGGGCCGAACGTCACGGCGACCGACCTCCGCGCGCGTCGCGCGGCCCGGTGCCCGGCGCGCGCGTCTGCGGTAGGCGTGGATCGACCGCGACGCGGGCGTCGGCGGGCAGCGCGGCGGACGGATCGGCGAGGAACGACTCGACGAGCGCTTCGAACGCGTCGGGCCGCTCCGCCTCAGGCGCGTGGCCGCACTCGAGGATCTCGAGGCGCGCGCCGGCGATCTCCCGCGCGAGGCGCGAACCGAACGTCCACGGCTCCACGCGGTCGTCGCGCCCCCACACGACGAGGGTCGGCGCTCGCACGCGGGGCAGCCGCGCGCGCAGCGTGTCCGGGTCGATCGAGGCGCGCAGCATCGCCCACGTGGCGTCTCGCTGCGCGGCCTCCTCGATCGCGTCGCGCCCATCGTCGCGGTCGCCGGCGTACTCGGCGAGGTGGCGCTGCAACGCGGCCCCGCCCAACATGCGCTGGAAGAGCGGGCGCCCCACGATCGGCAGCATCGACAGACGCTGCGACAGGGGCGCGCGCGAGCGGAAGCACGGCGGCGCGACGAGCACGAGCCGCTCGACGAACTCGGGGCGGTCCGCCGCCGCCACGATCGCGGCGCCGGCGCCCATCGAGTGACCGACGAGCGCGCAGCGGCCGACGCCGAGGGCCGCGAGCAGGTCGAGCGTCGTCTCGGCGAGCGCTTCGAAGCCGTACGGGTAGCTCGTGGGTGGCGGGCGATCGGAGGCGCCGAAGCCGGGGAAATCGAAGGCGATCACGCGCCGCGCCCGCGAGAGCGCCTCGATCGAGCCGCTCCACTGCCGGTGGTCGAGGCCGAGGCCGTGCAGCAAGACGGCCGCGGGGGCGTCGGGCGGCCCGGCCTCGACGTAGCGCACCCGCAGGCCGCGCAGTCGGATGTCGCCGGTCTCGAAGCCCGCGAGCGCGTCGACCGCGGGGGCGCCCGGCTCGCTCGGCTCGGCGTCGGTCATCGCGCCGCACCATAGCGGACGGTCGGCCGAGCGGGCACCTCGGTGGCGCCCATCTGCCGAAGTGTCCCACCTCCGCCCAGACGACCGCGATCCGGCGCGAGCGCCCGGTGCGTGCGCCGTCGACAGGCGGCGTCGGGGCTAGAAATCAAGCGCCGAAGCGGTTCCCGCGCGCGCCGCAGCGGCTATCCAAATCAGGATAGCATCGGACAGAAAACAACATCAATAAGCTGCGCGATAGCGACCTTTTCTTGAATAGCTCGCGGGCCAAGAAACTTTCGTCGAGCCACGATTGACCACGCTCCATTCAGTAGAATACATTCACGATCACCTCGACGGCTGGACCTACTGGCAAGCCTCCTCGAGCTCTCGACTACCCGGGCGGCGCGGTCACATCGGTGGCAACCTCGTCTTCGGTCGAGCGCTCATGGCGCAGCCGGGGCCACCGTCGGTCGATGGAACAGGGAGGGGGATCGGTGACCAAGCTCGATGTCGCGGTGACGAGCGAGGTCGATCTCTCCGAGGACGACCTGGTCAGGCTCGAGTCGGCGAACCCCGCCGGCCTCACCTCCCAGGCCATCCTCGACGCGCTCGATGGCACCAAGTTCAAGATCAGCGAGGCGACGCTGCGCAAGTGGGTCCAGCTCGGCCTGCTCCCTCGCAGCGTGCGCGTCGGTCGCAAGGGGAAGCACCAGGGATCGCAGGGTGTCTATCCCGTCGGCGTCCTCCGCTTGGTCAAGCGGATCAAAGAGATGATGGCCGACGGCTTCACGATCGAGGAGATCCAGCGCGAGTTCCTCTTCGCGCGTGGAGACATCGAGGACGCCGAGCGCACGATCGATCGCGCGGTCGGCGGGCTCGCGACGGCGATCGCCGATCGCGCCGACGCCCTGGGGGCGCGGGCGCTCCATCGAGACCTCGACGAGGCGCGCGAGCTCGCGCGCAAGCTGCTCGAGCGTCTCACGGCCATCGAAGGCCGACTGACGATGCAGGCGCGCCTTCGGCGCCACGCGGTGTGACGACGACGAAGATCTGAGAGGCGCGCGGGCAGCGCCTCGTGAGAGTCAGCGGTCCGCCTGAGGTGGGGGAGGGCCGATTCGACGGCGCGGCACGCTAGCCGCGAACGTGCGCGGCGAGCGGGCTCGTGCGCGGCGGCCGTCGTGTCATCGATGCGTGATGACGTCCTGCGGAGGCGACGCGGGGCGTGATCGAGACTTTGGGCGCGCGCTCGGGCAGCGGGCGCCATGGCGCGGTCTTGCCTCGGGCGGGGCGAGATCGAAGGGCGGACCACAGAGCGGATGCGCGCGGCGGCGCGCGGGGCGACTACCCGGGGAGAGCGGCGATGAACGACTTCGACGGCGACATGAAGCTCGAGGCGGACGAGATGGAATTTCACCTCGAGAGCGAGGCCCTCGACGACGAGGCGAGCGGCGACGACCTGCTGCCGACCGACGGCGCGCTCGCCCTGCAGCCCGAGCCTCAGCTCACGCGTGAGCAGCGTCGCTCGCGCCGCAAGCGCGACGTCCGCGCGCGCACCATCAGCGTCAAGCGCCTGTCGAAGGCGGAGTTGGAGCGCGGTCGCCAGCTGTTCCCCGAGGACACCGCGAGCCTGCGTCCGCGCACGCGCGCCGAGTGCCTCGACGGCGAGCGGCCGTGCCCGTTCGTCTCGTGCGCGCATCACCTCTTCCTCGACGTCTCGCCTCGCACCGGGGCCATCAAGCTGAACTTCCCCGACCTCGAGGTCTGGGAGATGACCGAGACCTGCGCGTTGGACGTCGCCGATCGCGGCGGCACGACGCTCGAAGAGGTCGGCGCGATCATGAACCTCACGCGTGAGCGCATCCGCCAGGTCGAGGTCAAGGGGCTCGCGAAGCTCCAGGCGCTGCAGCAGATGTCGGCCCTGCGCGACTTCGTCGACGAGGGGCCCGTCGGCAAGCGCAAGCTCCCCCTGATCTCGACGCGCGATCTCGACAAGGAGATCGCCGACGAGCGCGCGCGCTTGCAGACCGAGTTCGCGGACGACGAAGACGAGACCGAGGTGTTCTGAGCGGCGGCCTCCACTCGCTCGGCCGCCGACGCGCCTTTCGCATCCTCCCTGGGCCGCCCGCGCGGCGGGGCCGTCGACGGAGTCCTCCTCCTGCTCCGTCGCCGGGGCCGCCGCGCGGGCAGCGACCTTCCTCGCGTCGCTCGCTTCAGCGCGCGCTCGCGCGTCGCTCGGCGAGGCGATCGAGCGCCGTAGTGCACCCGGCCTCGGCGCGCTCGGCTTCGGTGATTGCCTCCTCGGCGCCCGCGATGATGACCGCGCGCTCCTCGATCGTGGCCGCGCCGTTGCCGCCGGCGTCGGCGGGGCCGAGCGCTCTGGCCTTCGCGGCGAGCTCGCTCGCGCGGACGAGCGCCACGCCGTAGGCCGCGCACGCGTCGCGATCGGCGCAAATCGAGGCCTCGTGGCAAGGCGCCGCCGCGAGCGCCGCGAGCGCCGGGCGGCGATCGGCTGGCGCAGCCTTCTGAAACTCCTGGTACGCGAGGAGCACGCCGCGCGCGTCCTCGGCGTCTCTGCGCGCTCGGCACCCGACCGCGCCGAGCAGCGCAGCGGCCAGCGCGATCGCCTCAATCGATGCGGCGCATGATCCAGAAACCCCGCGGTGCATCGACGACCTCCGAGATGCCGCCCTTGGGCAGCGAGAAGAGCACGTACTGGAGCGCGGGCTCGAGATCGCCGCGCCGCACGCCGCCGACGTCGAGCGCGGAGCC
>JAJXTK010000628.1 GCA_021783935.1 Myxococcales bacterium
GTCGCGCCGCCGCTCGCGCTCGACGCGATGCCGGCCGGCGCGCCCGCGAGCCCCACCAAGGGCGCCCCCGCCGCCGGGGCGCACGAGCCGCCACGCGTGCTCCACGAGGGCTCGCCGTCGTGGCTCGCGTGGTTCGGCAGCTACGCGCTCTCGGCGCTGCTCGTCGTCGGCGGCGTCGCGGCGGCGATCGTCCTCTACGCGAAGTGGGGGTCGAAGTACCCGTGGGCGCCGGCGTTCGGGGCGGCGCTCGTCGTCGGCGGCGCGGGGCTGTGGCTGGTGACGACCTTCCGGCGCCGGTCGATGCGCGTGCGCATCACGAACCAGACGATCGACATCGAGCGCGGCCTCTTCGGCCGATCGATCACGACGATCCAGCTCTGGCGGGTGCGCGACGTCGACTTCTCGCAGAGCTTCTTCGAGCGCCTCGGCGGCATCGCGCGGATCACGATCCTGTCGCACGACGCCGAGACGCCGGAGCTCGTCCTGCGCGGCGTGCCCGGCTCGAAGCAGATGTTTCTCGAGCTGCGCGACGCCGTCGCCCTCTCGCGCCAAGGGCGCAACGTGATCGGGGTCGTCGACTGAGAGGAACTTGCCCGGCCGCGCGCGCTTGCGATACGGCCGGCGTACGATGTCCTTCCTCCGGCCGCACCCGTGGATCGCCGCACTGACGTTGGCGCTCGCCGGCGCCGGCTGCTTCGCGACTCAGCCCGACGTCCCCGAAGGGCAAGGCGCCGACAAAGTCTCGCGCGCCGAGTACGACGTCGCGACCGACGAGTGGTCGCACGGCCGCATGCGCTCGGCGATGGCCCACGCGATGCGCGCCTCCGATCTCGACGAGACCTACGCCGACGCGCACCACCTCGTCGCCATCCTCTACCTCGCGCTCTGCCAGACCGAGAACGACTGCCGCCTCGAGGAGGCCGAGCGCTACGCGCGCAAGGCGCTCAAGGCCGACCCCGATCACCGCGCCGCGCGCCACACGCTCGGCGTGATCCTGGTGCAGGAGCGCAAGTTCGACAAGGCCATCGAGGTGCTGCGCCCGCTCGCCGAGGACATCACCTACCGCACGCCGGAGCTCGCCTGGTACGACCTCGGCGGCGCCTACCTCGGGCGCGGCGACGTCGAGCGCGCGATCGAGGCAGAGACCAAGGCCCTCGCGCTGCGCCCCGCCTTCTGCTGGGCGAACTACCGGCTCGGGCTCGCCTACGAGAAGCGCGGCGACTACCCGCGCGCGATCGACGAGCTCTCGAAGGCCGTCGAGCCGGTGGCCCCCGCGTGCCGCAACCTGCAGGACGCCTACGAGGCGCGCGGGCGGCTGCAGCGCAAGGTCGGCCACGAGGACGAGGCGAAGCGCGATTTCGAGACGTGCGCGAAGCTCGGGGCCTCGACCGAATCCGGGCGCGTCTGCACCGCCGCGGTCAAGACGAGCGGCTGACGCGGTCGCGCGTGGGCGGCGCGGCGGCGCAAGCGAGCGATACTCGGAGCATGCCGGCCGACGTCGCCTATCAAGGGGTTGCCGCGGCCTTCGGGCACGAGGCCGCCATCGCGTTCGCCGGCGAGTCGGCGACGACGCTCGCGTGCCGGCGCTTCGAGGACGTCTTCCGCGCGGTCGTCGATGGGGCCGCCTCGCTCGGCGTGGTGCCGATCGAGAACACGCTCGCCGGCTCGGTGCACGAGAGCTACGACGCCTTCGCGCGCTTCGAGGCCGAGCCGGTGCGCATCGTCGCCGAGCGCGTGCTGCGCATCTCGCACGCGCTCATCGTCCCCCCGGGCGTATCGCTGCGCGACGTGCGGCGCGTCTTCTCGCACCCGCTCGCGCTCTCGCAGTGCGAGGGGCTCTTTCGCGCGCACCCGGAGCTCGAGGCGGTGGCGGCGTTCAACACCGCGGGGGCCGTGAGGCAGGTCCTCTCGTCGGGCGCGCGAGACGCGGCGGCGATCGCGTCGGCGCGCGCGGCGCGGACCTACGGCGGGGTCGTGCTCCTCGACGGCATCGAGGACCTGGAGGCGAACTACACGCGGTTTCTCGCGATCGCGTGCGGCGACCGGACGCTGCCCGAGACCTCGCCGGGCGACGCTCCGGTGCGCTGGAAGACCTCGCTGCTCTTCACGCTCGAGCACCGACCGGGGGCGCTCGCGTCGCTGCTGTCGGCCTTCTCCGACCGGGGGCTGAACCTGGTCAAGATCGAGAGCCGTCCGCTCTTGGGGCGCCCCTTCGAGTACGCGTTCTACGTCGATCTGCTCGGTCGCGTCGGCGAGCCCGCGATGGACGAGGCGCTCGCCGTGGCCGCGCGCTTCGCGCGCGCGCTCCGCTCGCTCGGCAGCTACGTCGCCGCGAGGACGCCCGAGATCGCGCCGTCGCGGTAGGATGACCGCTCCATGGCGGACCTGATCGACCAAGTCGGGCACGCGCTCACCCTCGCGCGGCGGGACGCCCTCCCCTTCGCGCGCGCCCTCGGCGATCGCACGCGCGCCCAGCTCGACGCGCTGGCCGAGGCGCTCCTCGGCCCCGATTTCCACGATCGCCTCGCGCGCGTCCCGATGCGGCTCGGGCCTGCCGGAGTCGACCCCTTCGGCCTCGACCCGGAGGTGATGAAGTACGCGCTCACCGTCGCGGCCTTCTTCCACCGCATCTGGTTTCGCACCGAGGTGCACGGGATCGAGAACGTCCCGCGCGGCCGCGTGCTGCTGATCTCGAACCACAGCGGCCAGGTGCCGATCGACGGCATGGTCATCGGCGCGACCATGTTCCTCGACGCCGAGCCGCCCCGCCTCTTGCGCTCGATGGTCGAGAAGTGGTCGCAGGTGCTCCCCTTCATCGGCACCCTCTTCGCGCGCTGCGGCCAGGTGGTCGGCGTCCCCGAGAACGCCCGCACGCTGCTCGCCAACGAGGAGATGCTGCTGGTCTTCCCCGAGGGGTCGCGCGGCATCGGCAAGCCGATCCACAAGCGCTACCAGCTCGCCGATTTCGGCCTCGGGTTCATGCGCCTCGCGCTCGAGACCGGCACGCCGATCGTGCCCATCGCGGTCGTCGGCGCCGAGGAGCAGTACATCAACGTGGGCAACGTCGGCGTGCTCGCGCGCGCGCTCGGCATGCCGAATTTCCCGCTCATTCCGCAGCTGTTCATCCCGGGCGGCCAGCTGCCGTTGCCGGTGAAGTACCGGCTCCACGTCGGCGAGCCGCTCCTCTTCGAGGGCGACCCCGACGACGACGACGCGGTCATCGAGGAGAAGGTCTGGATGGTGAAGGCGACGATCCAGTCGATGCTCAACCGTGGGCTCAAGGAGCGTCGGAGGCTCTTCTGGTGAGCGCCCGCGCCGTCCGGCTCTTCGCCGTCGCGCTCGCCGCGTTCTCGACGGCATCGTCCTGCGGAGGCTCGCCGCCGGCCCGCTCTGCCGCCGGGGGGGCCGACGAGGCAGAGCTCCCGGATCCGGTGGCGCCGACCGACCTGCCGGACGATCTCGGCCCGCCACCGGAGGGGGACGCGCCGCTGGTCGACCCTGCGAAGGAGATCGGTCGACCCGCAGCCTCGAGCTCGTCCCGGCCACCGCGGTAGACGCCGCGCAGCTCAGGTGGCCCCCGGGCCCATTCGGCACCACATTCGGCGACTGCATGGGCATCGCCGACCCGGCGGCCGTCGCACCCTCGGCCGAGGTGCTACATTCGAAAGTCGTGGAGCCTGACGCCGCACGACCTGCGACGCCTGCGGTGCGCCCGGCGCGGAGCGGCGACGCCGCCCCCGCGG
>JAJXTK010000629.1 GCA_021783935.1 Myxococcales bacterium
ACGCGGCCGGACGGCTCTACCTCCAGGTGCTCGTCGCCATCGCGATCGGCGTGGCGATCGGGCACTTCTTCCCCCGCTTCGGCGAGAAGCTCAAGCCGCTCGGGGATATCTTCGTCCGCCTGATCAAGATGGTCGTCGCGCCGGTGATCTTCACCACCGTCGTCACGGCGATCGCCTCGCACCGCGACGCCAAGCGCGCCGGGCGCGTCGGCCTCAAGGCGCTCCTCTACTTCGAGGTGCTCAGCACCGTCGCGCTCGTCATCGGCCTGGTCGTTGTCAACGCGCTGCGGCCCGGCGACGGCATCCACGCGAACGTCGCGACGCTCGACGCGAAGGACGTCGCCTCGTACGCGGCCGCGGCCAAGTCGCACGGCCTGGTCCAGACGCTGACCGAGCTGGTGCCGCAGAACGTGGTCGACGCCCTCGCGCGCGGCGACATCCTGCAGATCCTCGTCTTCGCGGTCCCCTTCGGCGTCGCCCTCGGGCGCATGGGCGAGCGTGGGCGGCCGCTCGTCGATCTCTTCGATCGCGCCTCGCAGGCGCTCTTCGGCGTCGTCGCGATCGTCATGCGCGCCGCGCCGATCGGCGCCTTCGGCGCGATGGCGTTCACCGTCGCGAGGTACCACGTCGGCTCGCTGCTCTCGCTCGGCAAGCTGATGGCCTGCTTCTACCTGACCTGCCTGCTGTTCGTGTTCGTCGTGCTCGGCGCGCTCGCGCGGGTCGGCGGCGCGAGCATCCTGGCGATCGTTCGCTACCTGCGCGAGGAGCTCGCGATCGTGCTCGGCACCTCTTCGAGCGAGTCGGTGCTGCCGCGCATGATCGAGAAGCTGCACGGCCTCGGCGCCGACAAGCAGGTGGTCGAGCTCGTCATCCCCACGGGCTACTCGTTCAACCTCGACGGCACGAGCATCTACCTGACCATGGCGGTCGGCTTCCTCGCGCAGGCCACCGACACGCACCTGTCGCTAGGCCGGCAGCTCGCGGTGCTCGGCGTGCTGTTGCTCACGTCCAAGGGGGCCGCCGGCGTGACGGGCAGCGGCTTCATCACGCTCGCCGCCACGCTCTCGACCACCGGGACGCTGCCGGTGGCGAGCCTGGCGCTGATCCTCGGGATCGATCGCTTCATGTCCGAGGCGCGCGCGCTCACGAACCTGATCGGCAACGGCGTCGCGACGATCCTGGTTGCGCGCTGGGAGCGGGCGCTCGACGTCGACAAGATGCGGCGTGTGCTCGCCCGTGGCGCGATGGAGGAGGCGCTCGTGGCGAACGAGGCCGAGGCGCGCTGACGAGGCCCGCGTGCAGCGCCGCGCGCACCGAGGTCGCCCGAGCGCGGCTTCGGGCGCCCACCCCCTCGAGGCGGCGCGGCGCGGCGAGCGCCTCGCCTACGGCGCGAGGCAGTGACAAGTGACCGTGTCGCCGCTCACGGCCTCGCACGGGCAGTAGCTAGCGCAGACCGCCGCGCCGCAGATCGCGCAGCTCGGCGCGCTGGCGCAGGTCGGCGGCATCGGCTTGCAGGCGTACAAGTAGGTCGGCGTGTCGACGGTGCAGCACGCGCCGCTGCAGTGATAGCCGGCCGGGCAGCCGCCGTTGCACGCCATGCAGGCGCCACCGCTCGTGTACGTGCGCGTGCAGACCTCGCCGTCGGCGCACGTGAGGCTGCCGCACGCGATGCCGCCGCTGTCGATCGCGCTGTCGATCGCGCCGGTGTCGACGGCCGTGTCGTGCCCGGCGGCGTCGCCCGTGTCGCTGGCGCTGGTGTCGGCAGCTGGCTCGGCGTCATTGGCGGCGCCCGCGCCGACCGCGCCCGGGGCCCCGCTGCACGCGGCCACGGAGACGATCGCGCCCAGGGCGAAGAGCGAGGCGAAGCGCACCATGAAACGACAGTAGCGCCCGAAGCGCGCGCGCGCTCGTTCGCGCGCGGGCGGCTCAGCGCCGCTTCACGCCGCTCGGAGGAGCCTTCTTCTCGGCCTTTTCGGCGACCGCGGTGATCCCCGCGAGCTTCAGCTTCTGCCCGAGCGCCCCGAGCTTGCCGGTCGCGCGCTCCTGCTCCTTGGCGCGGTAGTCCTCGAAGCTCGCGCGCTCCTCGTCGGCCTTGAGCTGCTCGATCGAGAGGCGGATCTTCCCGGCCGCGTCGATCGACACGATCTTGGCCTTCACGTCGGTGCCGAGCGCCCAGAGCTTGTGCAGATCGGCGCCGGGCTTGCCGCGCGTGAGCTCCTGCGCGGGCAAGAGGCCGCGCGCGCCCGCGCCGTCGATCTGCACGAAGACGCCGAACGCCTCGACGCGGCTCACCTTGCCGCTCACGACCATGCCTGGCTCGAGCGCCGCCGCGCGCGGGCGCGCCTTGGCGCCGGCCCCCTCGGCGGGGGCGAGCCCGACGCGCTTGCTCGCGAGATCGACCTTGACGACCTTGACCGAGATCGTCGCGCCGACGTCTGGGAGCTTGGGCTGCCCCTTGTCGTCGAGCGGCAGCTCGCTCACGTGCAGGAGCCCGTCGATGCCGCTCTTGAGCTGCACGAACGCGCCGAAGGGGGCGTGGCGCACGACCTTCCCGTCGAGCACCGCCCCTGCGACGAGCGTCGGCGCTATCGCCTCCCACGGATCGCCCGCGAGCGCCTTGAGCGAGAGGGTGATCTTCTGCTGACCGGGGCGCTTGTCGTCGGGCTCGATCTTGAGGATCTGGACGTCGATCTCCTCGCCGACCTTCACGACGTCGTCGGTGCGCAGCGCGCGATCATGCGACAGCTCGCTCACCGGCAAGAGCCCCTCGACGCCGCCGAGATCGATGAACGCCCCGAAATCGCGCGTCGAGACGACCCGCCCGCGGAGCACCGCGCCGGCCGCGAGCTTCCCCTCGAGCTTCGCGCGCGCCTCCTCGCCCTCCTTCTCGAGCACCGCGCGCCGCGAGAGGGTGACGTCGCGCCCGCCATCCTTGACGGCGGTGACGAGGAACTTCAGCCGCTGGCCGACGAACGCGCTCAGGTCGGTGACGAACCGCACGTCGGCCTGGCGCGCCGGGCAGAAGGCGCGAACGCCCTCGACCTGCACCTCGAGGCCCCCCTTGTTCGTGCCGCTCACGACTCCTTCGACCGGGAGGCCGGCCTCCATCGACGCGATCAGCGTCTCGGCGCCGCGCCCCTTGGGCGCCGACTTGCCGAGCCGCACGCCGCCGTGGCGCCCCCCCATCTCGACGATGACGGCGCGGACCGGATCGCCGATGGCGACCTCGAGGGCCCCCTGCGCGTCGCGCAGCTCGACGGCCTCGATGTACCCCTCCTGCTTGCCGTCGAGGTCGATGAAGACCGCGTCCTTGCCGACGCGCACGACGGTCCCTTCGACCGGCTCGCCGACCCGGAACGCTCGCCCGACGCCGCGGCGCGGCCGGGCCTTGGAATCGGCCTCGAAGAGGGCGGCGAACGACTCGTTGCTGGGCTCGGGGGCGTTTCGATCGGGGGAGGACATCGCGGCAGACCTCGGAGCGGCTCTTCTGGGGAGCGGGACGTTTACTCGCGGGCGGCACGGCGCGAAAGCCCGGCCGACGCACGCGGGCTCGTCCGCAGCGCCGGCCGCAGGGGCGACGGCGGCCGCGGCGTCAGCTTCGAGCGCTCGGCGTCATCGGCGGTTCACATCCGCCGTGACCGCGCGGCCGCTCCGAAGCGTGGAGTTCTGTTGGAATTCCGTGGTTCTGCCGCGGCGTGTCCTTTGCTGTACGATCGGATCGTCATGGCCC
>JAJXTK010000630.1 GCA_021783935.1 Myxococcales bacterium
TCGAGACGTTCTTCGCGGAGATCGGCACGATCGTCCGCCACAAGAAGAAGCGGGCGAGCTTCGCGATGTACGCGCTCGGGCTACTCGGGACGGGCGAGCGCAAGAGCTTCGAGCCGATCGCGATGCAGTTCTGCACCGAGCCGGAGCAGGCCGACGCGATGCACCAGCGCGTGCAGCACTTCGTGACGGACGCGGCCTGGTCCGATCGCGACGTTCGGCGAGCTGCCGCGAAGCACGCGAGCGCGGCGATGAGGGAGCGCTCGCCGGTGCGCGCGTGGATCATCGACGACACGGGATTCATCAAGCCAGCGCCGGCAAGGTCACCAACTGCCAGATCGGCGTGAGGTGCCGCGCTGTCCGTGTTGTCGACGACCGCACGTACTCAACCCCGGTTGAAACCGGGGGTCGAAGGACGGCGCCGCGACGAATCGACACAGTAGTATTGGGCCGCGGGGGCGAGCGCCCCTCGATGCACGGCGTGCGCCGGACGCACAGCCGACGCGGACGATTGCCGAGGGGACGACGTGCGGGCGCCACCGTGGCCGCGGCGAGGCTGGCCGGTATTCTCCGAGTCAAGCGCGCGTGCGATCGTGCCTGGCATGCGCAGCGTTCTGCTCCGGTTGCTCCTCTCGGCCATCGTTCCCGTGCTCGGCGCCTGCGGGGGCGCGAAGGCGTCGGTGGCGCCGCAGGGCGATGACGCCGGAGGCGAGACGAGCCTCGAGAGCGATGCCGTGCCCGACGTGGCGACCGACGCCGCCGACGCCGCCGACGCAGCCGAGACGTCCTTCGACGCGCAGCTGCCTGCCGACGCGGACTTCATCTCGCTCTCGAGCGCCAGCGCGATGGAGTCGGAGACCCACCTCGTCGCCCTCCCCGACGGCTCGCTCGTGGCCGCGTGGATCGCGATCGGCAGCGGCGGCTCGCAGTCGGACATCGGCTACGCGTTCCGCTCGCAGGGAGGGCCGACCTGGGGCGCGCCGAAGGTCATCTCCGCGCTCGACGGGCGTGTCTCGAGCGATCCGGTGCTCGCGGTCGACGCGCAGGGCGACGTCTATCTCACGTGGCTGGGACTGCGCTTCGACAACGCGGGCAACGCGAGCGACATGGTGCTCTACGTGTCGGCGGCCAAGGTGGGCGAGACGGCCTTCGCGACCCCCGTGGCCGTGACCACCGACGCGACGGCGCAGTACGACAAGCCGTGGATCACGGTGCTGCCGGACGGCTCGATCGTCGTGACCTACGCCAAGACCTCGAGCGGCGGTCTGTACGCGGCGCGCTCGATGGACGGTGGCGGCCACTGGACG
Source organism: Myxococcales bacterium (assembly GCA_021783935.1). GTDB lineage: Bacteria > Myxococcota_A > Polyangia > Polyangiales > JADJMO01 > CAIXWQ01. Next base: position 1,305 of record JAJXTK010000630.1, read on the forward strand.
AGCTCGGTGATCGTCGAGGACGGGGGTTTCCGCAACCTCGCCTTCCCCTGCTACGACCCCCAGAAGAAGCGCTTGTACGTGACCTACAGCACGGGCAGCGGCATCGGCCTGCGCTTCAGCGACGACGGCGGCGGCAGCTGGAACCCGAACGGGACGGCCGTCGCGGCCTCGGGCGAGCAGCCGGCCTTCGACGATCCGACGTGCGTCGCGTACGGCGGCGAGGTCTGGATCTCGTACGGCCTCACCCACGACACGGTGAACGACGCGACGAGCTCGCCCAAGCTCGACGCGCTCCGGATCGCGCACTCGCCCGACGGTGGGGCCTCGATCGATCGGCGGGCCAACGCGCTCGACGGCGCCGCCTACGGGATGCACCCCTACCTCGTGCGCGAGGACGGAGGCGCGCTCGATCTCGCCTATTACGCCGGCAACGCGGACAACGACCCGCAGGGCTCGCTCCGCTTCCGGCGATCGCCCGACGGAGGTCAGAGCTGGGGCGCGTCGGCGGTGCTCCGCCAGCCCATCCTCTTCACCGGCGATCGCGCCTCTGCGCAGTGGCTCGGCGACTACTTCGGCGTCGTGACGACCGGCGGCGTGCTGCACACGTCGTACGTGCTCAACCTGCCGCAGGTCGCCCATGTGGCGCACGCGCAGGCGCCGCTCCCCTGAGCCCTCGCCGCGCGCGCCCCGTCAGGGCAGCCCCACCTTCACGACGCCGACGGCGCGACCGAGCCGCGCCCACGCGGTCGCGAGCTTGAGCTCCGCGACGACCTCCTCCATGCGCGCCTCGCGCACCAAGCGCGCGCTGTCGAGGACCGAGACCAGCGGCGTCTGACCGGCCGTGTAGGTGGTGATCATCGCCTGCAAGGCCTCCCTCGCGAGCGGCACGACCGTCTCGTGCGCCGTCGCGAACCGAACGCGCGCGGCGACCACCTGCCCGCGCGCGGCGGCGACCTCCCCCTCGATCGCCCTGCTCGTCGCCGCGACGTCGGCCTCGGCCGAGACGGCCATCGAGCTCGCCTCGGCGACGCCGGCCGAGAGCTTGTCGCGCCAGATGGGCACGCTCACACCCAGCATCACCATGGCGCCGGGCCCTTCGAGCATCGACTGCGAGTAGCCGGCGCGGACGAAGGCGACCGGCTTGTACAGCTCGTGCGCCTCGTCGCCCTTGGCGCGCGCCACGTCGACGCGGGCCTTGAGCGACGCGAGCTCGGGGCGCTTGTCGACGGCGAGCCGCACGAGCTCCGCGACGAGCGGCGGTTCGCTCGCAGGGACGATCAGCGCGGGGGCAGGCAGGGGGGCGTCGAGCGGGCGCGCCAGCGTCGCGTCGAGCACCGACGCCGCCGCGGCGACCTCCGCGTCGATCGCCTTGCGCTCCCCTTCGAGCTTGGCGACGTCGGTCTGGGCGCGCAGCACGTCGGCCGCGCCGGCGTCGTTCACCGACAGGCGAATCTTGGTGATCGCGTGGATCTGCTTGGCGACCGCGAGCTGCTCGTCGATCACCACGCCCGAGCGCTGGAGCTCGACCCACATCAGGTACGCCGCGAGCGCCTCGTACTCGACGTCGAGCCTGACCCGCTGCGCGTCGGCCGACACCGCGCGCGCCTCTGCCTCGGCGCCGCGCCCGCGGGCCCCGAGCACGCCGCCGAGCGGGAAGTCCTGCTGGACCTGCACGCTGAAGTCGACCCCGTCGAGCTTGAACGGCAGGTGATCGATCGAGGCCATCACCATCGGATCGGGCAGCGCCGAGACGACCTTCGGAGTCTGCAGGGCAGCGTCCGACCTCGACTTGGCGGCGACGAGCTCGGCGCGGTGGTCGCGCGCGAAGGCGAGCACGGCGTCGGGCTCGAGCGGCGAGGGGAGCTCGCCGGCCGCGTCGGCTCCGCGCGCGTCCTTCGGCGCGACGAGCCCGAGCGCAGCGCCGACCACCGCGACGGCGAGCGCGACGCGGCCCGTGAGACTTCGGAGGGGACGCATGATCGATCCTTTCTCGAGTCGCCCGTCGCCTAGGCGCGGGCCGCGGCGGGGAGCTGCCGCCTGCGCCAAAGCAGGTAGACGGCCGGGTAGACCAGCAGCTCCATCACGAACGACGTGGCGAGCCCGCCGATCATCGGCGCGGCGATGCGCTTCATGAGATCGGCGCCGGTGCCGGTCGACCACATGATGGGCAAGAGGCCGAGCATGGCGGCAAATACCGTCATGGCCTTCGGCCGCACGCGCTTGACCGCGCCGTGCACGATCGCCTCGACGAGCTCGGCGCGCGTCTCCAGCTTCCCCTTGGCCTTGGCCTCGTCGAACGACAGGTCGAGGAACAAGAGCATGAACACGCCGGTCTCGGCGTCGAGCCCCATCAGGGCGATCATCCCGACCCAGACCGCGATCGACACGTTGTAGCCGAGCGCGTAGGCGAGCCACACAGCGC